>NZ_JAKGBG010000046.1:0-36638 GCF_021532595.1 Pseudoalteromonas sp. OFAV1 | reverse complement strand
GTATAAGAAAGACATGGGTATTGGTACATTGGTTGCGACCATGCTTCCGTACAGTATGATCTTCTTTGTTGGTTGGGTGGCGTTATTCTACTTATGGGTATTTGTACTGGGCTTCCCTGTTGGCCCTGAATCACCGATTTACTATCAACCTTAATCTCATCAAAGAGATGAAAAAAGCCAAGCTAATGCTTGGCTTTTTTATTTTTTAACGGCGTACTTTTTGCGAGTAACGTCTATAAAGCGTATATAAGAAGAGATAAACAATTAAACCTAGAGGTAATGAACCTCCACGTGTTTTACTCTCAACAGTTACCCGTTTTTTAGAGTTCACTAAAACATTAAATTGCCCCTCAACAGTACCACCATCACCGTCTGATACTGTAAATGTCACCGTATCGATCCCTTCAAAACCAACGTTTGGTGTATAGGTTAAGGTGTTATCAGCATTGATAATGACCGTACCATTATTTGCCGATGCGAAAATAATAATGAATGAATTATTATCTTCATCTGACACATTTGTTAAAACGTCTACAGTTACTGGGTTTTGATCCTCAGTGCTTACATCCACGATGAGAGAAATACTTGGTGCTTTATTTTCAACAACATCAACATTTACCTTAGCGTAGCTTGAACCACCTTGACCATCAGAGATTGCATAGGTAATGCTTGCCGTTCCTAGATGCTCTGCTTGTGGAGTGAAATACAATTGATTATTAGCAATACTAACTTGGCCAATATCAACTGAGGCAGATGTTAAGGTCAATGAGTCGCCATCAGCATCACTATCATTTGATAACACATCAAGATAAGCAGCTGTATTACGTTTAACCACAACAGTATCGTTTTGCGCATCAGGTTTAGTATTTGTGCCGGCTAACGTTGCTAAACCACTTGGGTCTTCGATTGCACGATTGACTAGTCCATCCGCATCATTAGGACCACCATCTTCGATAGTCAATTGCACACACCAGTAGCCTTCTTTTAAGCCTTCTTCATATTGTGCATCACGAGGTGGTGGGCAGAACCCCTCAACCCCCGGTGCTGAAGCGATACTATTCTTACTATCTACGACAAACTCAGTCCAACCTATAGGCATCAACTTGCGATAAACCGCATTGCTCGGAACCGGAGAAAATTGCGCCATAACAATACTCACAGATTGCCCTGGCACTGGTATATCAGTCACATTGAAGTCAAATACACCATTTTCATAGTTAAAGCTTGCATCAACAACGTTGTTTTGACTGTTACTTGCGAATTGCTCAACTTCTTCTCCAGTAATTCCCGTTTGCGTACCGTGTGCAACAAAGGCAACATGTCCTAGGCTAAGCTGCAAGCCTGGCTCTGTTTCCATTAAGAAAAACTCACTTTCGTTGAACTTCTCTTGCAACACATTTTTCGCCAAAGAGACTGAATCGATATAATCAGGAATACCGTCATTATCACTGTCACCATAACCTTCTTGTAGATCACTAATACCGTCAAAATCGGTATCTTCTGAAGTGAGTAACGGTGCAGACTCTAAAATTGTTAATTCTAATTTCATTGAGCCTGTTTTATCACCATCACTGGCAACAATGGTAAATTGATAAGTACCATTTTCCACATTGCTAGGGTCAAAGCTAAATTGATCGTCAATCTGATCGATATCTACAATACTGTCGCTCGACACACTCCAATCATAACTATGGGTATCAGCTAAGTTTGCATCGATCACTAATGAACTAATCGTCACTTCACCAGCATGCTTATCTATTATTCGTGTAGTAAGGCCGTTTTGACTTGCAAATAATTGTACGCTTGGCGCGACATTACCCTCTGCAATAGTCAATGTATGTGTACCTAAAGGACCAATTACAGCACTTTGTGGATCAGACAGGCTAACTACGACTGTTTCGCTGCCTTCTTCAAACTCATCTTGTGCTAAATTTACAATAAGTTGCGCCTCTCGCTGTCCTTTGTTAAAGACAAACTCTCCATCCACTAAATCATGGTCAAGCCCTTGTGTTGCATCGCCTGACACTGAGTATGGAACAATAACAGGGTAACTTACTGCATCACCATTGAGAATGGCTTTAATCGTCACTGTTGTCCCTTCTGTAGCTGTTTGGTCTTTACTAAAGTTGACTTGGGGTACAACATGGATCAGCTGAGTTGCCGAAACTTGGTCACTGCCTTCACCAGCAGTCCACACAACGGTATGGGTACCTGATGCAAAAAATCCTTTAGAGCTAGCTGTTACTCGCACTGGATTACCTAAAGAATCAAGTGCAATCGCCGTTCCCATGTTTACTTTTGTGAATAACCCCTCAGATGCAATTGTTCTGTCATCTGGCGCTGTAATTGTAATGTTCTGTGATGTTGAGACTAACGAAACAACTAAAGTCACTTCGGTTATTTCACCACTGCTATCTCTAATTTGGTAAGTGATTACAACTTCACCAATCATTCCAACAGGTGCGAGATACTCAAGCTTATTATCAACAATCCGGACAACACCTGCACTGGCTGTAGCATTGAGAATAGTTAACTCATCGCCATCTGCATCACGATCATTTGCCAGCACGTCTAAAATCACAAACTCATTTAAGTCAGTATTAATCGTAAAGCTATCCGGCACAGAGATAGGTGCATCACTTACTGGATTTACTATGATAGTAACGGTGGCAAGCTCTGAACTTACTTTTCCATCTGATACTTGATAACTAAAGCTGTCAGTACCGTAAAAGTCAGCATTAGGCTGGTACGTGAAACTATTAGCATCCATCGTTAACGTACCATTACTAACCGGTGTCACTAGGTTGAATGTCAGATCATCGCCATTTTCATCAAAATAGCTGAGTGTAAAGGTGATGCTCTCGTCTTCATTTGTGCTAAGTTGTTCACCGTTAGCCACAGGCGCAGTGTTTGCAATAATAACAGGGCTGGTTGCACCCGATGTAAAGGTCTCAGTATTACCGTTGCCATCAACATAGGTTACTACAACCGTTATCGTCGCGCCGATATCAGCATCGGTTAGCATGTACTCCGATAGTGTTGCACCCGAAATTAATACCCCATTGCGCAGCCATTGATAGGTAAATTCACCTACGCCATCAGGGTCTTCAATGGTTGACTCAACACGCAAGGTTTGACCTTGTTTAGCCTCGCCACTGATACTAATACCACCGGTTGCTTCATCGTTAACATCGGCAACTGTGATAACAAAGGTTTGTGTATCAGTTAATCCTTCGGCATCAGTTACTAATAAAGTAACAGCATGAGTACCCACATCATCATTAGTGGGTGTACCACTTAGCTCACCTGTTGCAAGATTAAAATTAAGCCAACTTGGCAGTTCTGGGGCGCTCAACTTATAGCTATCAGCACTGTCTACATCATTGATAACTAATGTATAACTATAAAACTCATCTTGTGTCGCAGAAGTTAACGCTGCCGATTCAATAACAGGCGCATCATTTACAGACAAGATGGTAATAGTCACTGAAGCAATATTGGATTTAGCACCTTCGTTATCAAAAAGGGTATAACTGAATGAATCGATTCCTACATAGTTACTAGTAGGTGTATATGCAAACGTACCATCTGCATTGTTCACAACCTGCCCGAAAGAAGGAGAATTCACGATTTGCAGTGAAGAAACATCAATGCTGCCATCTACGTCATCATCATTGATAATCACATTTATCACTATTGATTCATCTTCATTTATTTGCACAGTATCATTGTTAGCTAACGGTGCATCATTTACAGGTGTGACCGTTAATGACACGCGCGCTGCGTTTGACCATTCACCTAGATCATCTTTTACCCGATAGGTAAACGTATCCTCGCCATTGCTATTGGCATTAGGTGTGTAACTTATAACTCCCTGAGACGCGATAGCAATACCTTGAAGTGGGGCGTTCACAATTTCAATACTGCTTTCATCTAGACTACCATCAACATCAGAATCGTTTCCTAACACATTGATATTATGAAGTGTGTCTTCCAAAATCACGGCTGTATCATTGTTAGCTATTGGAGCATCGTTTATGCTTTTAATAGTTAAGTTAACAGGTGCAATATTTGACATAAGAGATTGTTCATCTTTAACCGCATAGCTAAAGCCATCACTACCAAAATAGTTACTTTGTGGCGTGTAGGTGATTTGTCCTGATTCACTATCAATATTTAAAACACCATGACTTGGATCTTTTGTAACTGTTACATTTTTTACCAATAACTCACTGTCAACATCGACGTCATTATCTAAAATAGAAAGTATCGTAGGGATATCTTCGTTTAACTCAAACGTATCAGCGCTTGCAACCGGTGCGTCATTAATCTCACCAATAGTGATCAGCACAGTGGCACTTTTAGAAAATGCCCCTGCTTTATCAGCAATACGATATGTAAACGAATCGCTGCCACTAAAGTTGGCTTTTGGTGTATATATGATCAGTTCATTACTTACTTTGGCATCCCCATTTTCAGGCAATGTAACGACTTCGAGAGTTGATAGATCAATTGCATCATTACTATCAATATCTTTATCGTTTGCCACCACATCGATTTCGACCGCCATGTCTTCGTCTGTTGTGATCTCATCACCTAGAGCAATCGGAGCATCATTCACTGCATTGATAGTTATCGAGACAATTGAAGTATTCGAACGACTGGCTTCCATATCCTCTACAGTATAAGTAAAACTATCTTTGCCGTTGTAGTCCTTATTCGGGGTATAGGTAATTACCCCCGTTGCTGTATTTAGACTCGTTTTACCATGCTCTGGGGGTGTGACAACCATCACACTAGCAGGGTTCAGTTGACTATCGACATCAGTGTCATTCTCTAAGACATTTATCGCAACAATGTTATCTTCATCAACACTAGCTGTATCATTTTGGCTGACAGGCGCATCATTAACATTCAAAACTGTCAGCGTAAATTTCTGAGTACTTGCTTCATTCTTTGAATCAACAGCAAGCAAGGTAATCGCATGTTTCCCAACATTTTCGTTTGTGGGAGTACCACTTAAGACTTGGCTGACACTATCAAAGGTTAACCAAGAAGGCAGATTTAAACCTGAGTATGTGATCGAATCACCAGGATCAACATCTACTGCAGTAAACTTATAACTATAGAGCTCGCCCTCTGTTGCTGTTGCGACAGGAGTAGATGTGATAGTTGGTTTATCATTAACATTAGCAACACTAATAACAAAATCCTGTCTGTCCGATGCATTTAAAGAATCTGCTACAACAACGGCAACATAATGCGTGCCAACATCATCATTTGTTGGTGTGCCTGATAAAACGCCAGTTTTTGAATCAATTGTTAGCCAACTAGGTAAACCAATTGCACTAAATGTAAGGGTATCACCTATATCCGCATCACTTGCCTTAACTGAATATAAATATTCAGTGTCTTCAGTTGCCCATACCTGTGCAGAGGAAGTAATAACAGGCGCCTCGTTCTTGCGAGTTACACTTAAAGAATATTCTTGTTTAAGTTTTTCAACTCCATTTTCAAGTACATGAATCGTGATAGGGTAAGTGCCAATATCCGTTTGTTCTGGGAGACCTGTTATAGTTCTCGTTACGGCACTATAAGAGAGCCAACTAGGAAATGTATCGCCGAAAGAAACGATAATCGTTATCGCATCATTGTCTGCATCAGTGGCTATAATTTTATATGTATATAACTGACCAACTTGCACAACTTTAACAGGTTCAGATTCAATGACGGGTAGATCATTAACTGGGATGACTGTGATACTAAAGACTTGATTTGTAATTGGTTCGACAGAGTCTTCTCCTCCATCAGCTAAGTCAAAATTAAAACTATCTGACGTAGTTTCACTACCATCATGCTTATAATAAAGCTTTGAATCATCAAGTGTTTGCTGGGTAAACGTGCCATTCACAGCAAGTCCCTCACCTGAGTCTAAACTACCATTATCATTGGCATCGACAAACAAACTACCATTCGTAGGTACTGATTTAAGCGTATATGTTAACCCTGTCCCAGAGTCATCACTATCTTTTGCAGATAACATACTATTAGTAATAACTTTTGAATCGCCTTCATTAATTGAAAGTCCTGTATTAATCGCAATAGAAGGAGCTTGGTTTATTGCATTTACTGAATAAGTTAAAAGGACAGGCGTTACACTTTCAGTGCCATCAGTAAGTTCGGTGGTGAATGTAAATTCACCAATGTAGTTACTGTCCAGAGAAAAGGTTAAGTTATCAATAGTGGCATTTACATCACTGGCACTTCCAGATATTGTTAATACACCTGAATTTGCATCATAGCTATACACTGCATTTCCACTAGCACTACCTGAAAAGTCACCTGCGACAGTATCCGAAAGTGAAATTGTAAGTAGAACATTATCATCATCATTATCAGAAACTTTTACATCTTGAAACGGGTTTCCTATTGATATCCCTTGATTAATAGATTGAGAAGAATCTGAGAAAGATATTGAAGTATATTTTTTTACCGTGCCTTGTGCCAATGAATTACCATCGGCATAAAAAACATAAGGTGTGTTTTGGCTATCAAGAGCTATACGATTAAAGTCAGTGAAAGCTTCGCTAAATCCCCTAGCTCCAACAAACTGCCAAGAGTTATTTTGATAAGTTACGACACTCCCTCTGTTTGGATCAACTCCATAGTCTGTAACAAATATAAAGGGTATATCGTTCTTTCCCAATACAAAGTCGGGAGAAAATACTGCGTCACCAGTGATATCTTCGTGGAGTATAGTCCAGCTTGTACCATCAAATTTATAAAGTGAAAGTCTCTTTGTAAGTCGGCTAATTTCGGTTTTAGTGCTCAATAATATATTGTCCTTGCTGTCAATTGCTATATTCGTGTAATTTCCTTCGACATTTGAAACACCGGCTTTGCCGACATATTCCCAAGATGAGCCATCAAACGACATAACTGAAGCACTAGTGGAATCTAAAGAAAAGTCTCTAAATGAAACGTAAGGCGTATTTGTACTATCAAAAGCAAGATCAGTGTAGGCTGCTTTTGCTAGTGAAAACCCTTCAACACCCACCCTTACCCAATTAGCACCATTATACTTTTTTAAAACAGCTTTATTGCTGAAGTTACTATCATTATAAACAACATGTAAAACACCATTATTATCAAATGCTAAATTAGAGTAAAAACCTAAGCCGCTCGATATAAGTGAGCCTACATCATTCCAATTACTCCCATTAAAACTCAACACTCTTAACCTGCCTGAGTTACCTTCATCTGCAAAAGAAATGTATGGGGTGTTATTACTATCAAAAATGATATCTGTGTAATAAATGTCACCATTTGCAATATTTTTATTTCCAACATATTCCCAATCTGTGCCATTGAACTTCATGACGCTACCATTATGCTCTGATGTATCAGCGAAAATTACCCATGGCACATCGTTAGCATCCAGTCTAATTCTTGAATGGTTCCCACTGTTAGATGACCCAGCAAACCTAGTACTGCCTAATGATTCCCAGGCGCTAACACTCAAGCTAGGCGCTACATTCGATTTAGCTACATTTAATATTGAATTTTTTTGCACATTATAATCAGACAATGACCGACCATTTTCTAATGCTTGACCATTAAAGGTGATAATCTGCCGAGCTTGCGCAATACTCGTCTGCTGCTCAACAAGGCCTTTTACCGTATCAATGCTGTCACTTGGCTCAACATCGAGTGTGAAAGTCTCGTTCGGTGTGATGATTGTTATTGGCATAGCCAGTATAGACATAGGCGCAATAAGCGCTATTAGGTATAGGTATTTGATAATTGTTGATAGCATGACGTAGTGTTCCTGTAGAAACTTCAAGCTGCGAGTAATATCATCAAGAGTGATTTACTCATGTTCTCAGCTATTCCTTGAGATAATTTAAAATGTACGCCCCTTGCGCACATCGATAATGAGTTAGTCGAAGTAATATCTTGCGCCAATAGAGAGCATCGAAGCATCAGTTGCATCCAGCGCTGCATGGTCGTAACTAATAAAAACTTGAGTACTTTTAAAAACAGCAATACTTGCTTCAATGCCAAAGGTGACACTGTTGCCACTTCGTTTTGCATTAAATAGCTGTGAAGAGTCTATTTGGTATTGGTAATCTTGTTGCCAATCTAAATACCCCAACTTACCAGTCAGTGATATCTCTTTGGTAACAGGCCACGATGCTAAAAGTGATATTTGCGGCCCCTTTGCTGATTCTGGGTAAATTTGTTCCATGGTACTGTGTAAGCTGTCTATGTCGGTGACTTCACCAGTAAAGCTGAAATGTCTTTCGCCAAAATCTACATAACCAACTTGCAGTGAGTAGAACGAATTGAATTTATAACCAATTGCAGCTTGATAACCTGTATCTGAGTCCTTAATCGACACAGAGTTAATTAAGGCTCCTTGTTCAATTAATGATGACGTTAGGTTCTTTTTGCTGAGGTCTGTTGAAGCTGAACCTATTTGTCCTGATAAAAACCAGCCTGTTTGCTCAGCTTTGCCCTGTTGACTGCAAAATAAAGAACCAGCAAATAGGATGAATGTAGCAAGCTTAAAAACAAAGCCATTTGAACTAGCATTAAAATATGAAGCATTCAAAGTGGGGCCTCTTGAACAGATTGAATCTAATTGCAACGTATCCACTGTTAATTACGAACATCCACTTTGTACATACCATTTACATTAGATTAAAATATTACGAGTTCGAATGAGAAAATTCTGATTCGAGGTGAGTTTATGAAAATTCCGACACCCTTTGTTACTAGTTCTGAGGAGGGAGTTTTGTATGATATGGATACCAATTAGGTACCAACACAACAAGATTCATGCTACTGAATTTACAATGCTTTTATATGAGATTTAAAGTTTTGATGAATAACCGAATTAAAAAGGTTTTTACTCTGTGCACAGTGTGGGCTTTGATCTACTGCTCATACAGCGATGCAAATCCAACGAAACAACTTGAATCAGCATTTGCCACCTCATTGGTTTTAACTGATGGTGACAGCATTACTTTAGGATTTGGTGATTTTGATCCTCAAACCATATTTAACCCACAAAATACTGTCAATGAAGAAGACAGCATAGCACTGAGAAAGAAGTTAAAACTCTACAGCATTCCACTTAAATGGCAGGTAAATAACCCTATCTACCAACACAACATTAATGTAGTAAGTCGGATCAGCTACCTAAATCAGTCAGATTTCATTTCGCTGTTTGATAATGTAGCTGACGACTATATTTCTGAAACTGTGTATAACGGGATGCTCGGCTTTAACGCAGAAAAAGCTCTTGGCTCTAAGTGGTCATATCAATTTGGTTTGAATACTCACTACTTACATTACAACAACGATTACGACTACAACTCTCCCGAGTCTAGGCGTAATTTAAAGCCTTTAACTGATAACCTTTACACCAATCTTAATAGCAATGCACTGGTGTTAAACCCTAATGCAACCATGATTTATCGCCTGCCTAGATATTGGGGCTATTACGAATATAAGCTTAACTTTAATTATTACTATGGCTGGGCACTCTCTCACCCTGACGGTATACATAATGCAGCCCCTGAAACTTGGCGAACACTAAATGGTATTAAAGCAACGTTTAACATGTTTAAGATTGGAACATTTGAGCAAGCATTTTATATCAAAGGACAACGTATCGACTTAGGTGGTGATAGTCGAGTTGCATTCGGAACTGATCACTTTTATGAGTATGGTATAGGCTTTTTATGGGATGCACAGCGCTGGACGTCTTGGTTCAACAATTTTGGTATTGGCATCAACATCCATAACGGTAGCAGCCTAGATGGTGCTGCAATTGTCTTATACTTTAATGAAATTTAAGTCCATTTTTAAAAGAAAAAATTTTTAAACAGACTATATTCTTATATTACTCAACGACATAATTATTAGCTAATATACATGGAAGATATATGAAACATCACCTCGCACTTGCCTGTTCATTACTCGCTTTAACGGCCTGTGATAAAGCCCCAGAACAAACAGCTAAAACACTACCACTCCAAGTTAGCGTAGCAGATGCTATTTATTACGGTGGCGATATTCTCACCATGACAAGTGATGAACCAAAGTACGCACAAGCAATTGCAACGCAAGGCGACAAAATCATCTTTGTTGGTGATATAAGTAAAGCACTTGAGCATAAGTTTGGCAAAACAAAGCTAGTTGATCTACAAGGTAAAACCTTAATGCCGGGCTTTGTCGATGGTCATAGCCATGTCTATGGTGTTGGGTTACAGGCTATGGTAGCCAATTTATTACCGAGCCCTGATGGTGATGCCAACAGTGTTGAGCAAATCGTTAATATTCTTACAGCCGCACAGCTTAACCCTGATTACACAACATTTATCGAAAAAACCGGTGCTATATTAGGATTTGGTTACGATGATGCTGAGCTTGATAGATACCCGACTAAAATGGACTTAGACCGCGTTAGCACCGAAAAGCCGGTCATTATCATTCATACCTCGGGTCACTTAAGTGTCGCAAACAGTAAAGCCTTAGCCATGGCGGGCATCGACGAAAACTCAGAAAACCCTAACGGCGGGCTAATTCGTCGTATGGCGAACTCACAAGAACCCAATGGGGTGCTCGAAGAAAATGCGCACTTTGGTTTACTGTTTAAACTCATGCAGTCTTTTGATCCTGAGTTACAAGATTTAATGCTACAAGAAGGACAAAAACTCTATACAAAATACGGCTACACCACAGCACAAGAGGGCCGAGCAACTCAAGAAGCCTATGATTCAATGGTAAGAGCTTCAAAAGCGAATAAATTTGTGATTGATGTGGTTGCATATGCCGATATGGCCACCAGCAGCAGCTTTATGGACTCAGCCTATAATAGTAAAAACTACACGAATCAGTTTCGGATTGGTGGTGTAAAACTTAATTTTGATGGCTCTCCACAGGGTAAAACAGCCTGGTTATCAGCCCCCTACCTTAAAGCACCTGAAGGTCAAGAAGCTGGCTATTTAGGTTATCCTACCTTTAATGATGAACAAGCATTTGAATATGTTGAGACTGCCTTTGCTAATGGCTGGCAGGTTATGACCCATGCCAATGGAGATGCCGCAATTGAACAATTTTTAAATGCTGTTGAAAATGCCAACAATAAATTAGGAAAAAAAGACCGCCGCCCGGTGCTGATTCATGGTCAAACAATTCGTCAAGAGCAGGTAAATCGCCTTAAAGAATTAGGTATTTTTCCGTCGCTCTTCCCAATGCATACCTTTTATTGGGGCGATTGGCATGTAGATTCGGTACTTGGCCATCCGCGTGCTGATTTTATTTCACCAACCAATGCGGTCAAAGAGCAAGGGTTGATGTTTAGTACCCATCACGATGCACCAGTAGCATTGCCAAATGCGATGCGCGTTCTCGATGCGACAGTTAATCGCACAACACGCACTAACCAAGTACTTGGCCCAGACCAACGCGTCTCTGTGTATACTGCACTACAAGCAATGACCACTTGGCCTGCGTATCAACATTTTGAAGAAGCATCAAAAGGGCAATTAAAACAGGGGATGCAAGCTGATTTAATCATTTTGGATAAAAACCCACTTAAAATTGAGCCAGAAAACCTACATAAACTGCAAATTTTATACACTATCAGTCGCGGTAAAACCGTTTACACAAAACAATAATGGAATAGAAAGATGATCAATAAACTCATAAAAACAATGTTCATAGTCTTATTATCATTTACAGCACTAGCTGAGCAAGCAACCAGCATACAACTCGATATTTTAAATTTACATGCCCAATCTGAACACGTTTATACATCAGGTCAACCGAGCCAATCAGACTTTGCAAAATTAAAAGCGCTGGGGGTTGATACCATTATCAATTTACGCGGTGAAAATGAAACGAGTTGGTCAGAGCAAGAGGTAGTTAAAGGATTAGGGTTAAACTACTACCCTATTCCAGTGCAATCAAAAGCCGACATCACACTAGAAAATGCGACCAAATTACACAACTTGTTGGATCAGCAATCTCAGCATACTACCTTAGTTCATTGCGCCAGTAGTAATCGTGTAGGCGCGCTAGTTGCGCTCTATCATGGTGTCACTTTGAAAAAGCCAATAGATGATGCTGTTGAAATTGGAAAACAATGGGGACTAAAGAGTTTAGAGCCTGTGGTAAGAAACAAAATAAAAGAAGAAATTGGTCAGCACTAAGCTGACCAATTTTAAATTTATCAAAGCTGCCATGCATAGCTTAGCTTTGTAAAAAATGTACGTTGATCGCGCTCAACACCTTGCAACGAATCGTCTTGATAACCTTTGTCTGAATAACCTAAGTAAAACAGCGTCTGCGAGTTAATTTTGTATGAATACACTAACTGACTGCCATAATCACGGTTAGTTTGGCTTACATCAAACCGATAAGCTTCATTATTTCGATCAACATCTTCAAACTGCAAAACAAGCTTTAACATTGAGCGCATATTAAATTTATAATAAACACGTAAATCGGTTAAGTTCGCCGTATAAACACGTTCATTTTGTTCGTTATCTAGGTAGCTATAACTATGCTCAAGTTGCACTTGCCAATGATCGTTAATATCCCATGTCATTTCAGGTTCAATTCGCACCATAGTACCTAGAGCTGCATTACTGTAGTCAATTTTGCTGCCATATTGAGCATACAATAAGAAACGAACATCCCGAATGGGCCTAAAACCGCCGTAAATATAACCTATGTTCTGATTAAAGAACTCACCGGCATAAAACTCATTACGATGAATAAAACCAATTTCGGTTTGCGACTGCATCTTACCTTTAAAAGTAAAATAGCCATCATATTCTTCTTCAAGTAGGTCACCATTTTGTGCCCACGTTTTATCCCACTCGGCGTTATAGCTATACTCAGTAATAGCATCATCAGCATTGCGATACCAAGTTTGCCCACCGCCTAGTTCAATTTTTTCATAATCGACTTTCGCCTGATAACCAAGATCTGAACGATACTCTTCGCCGATATTTTCGTAGCTCGCATACAGCTCATAGTCACGTTTAGTTCTTGTAAACTCAATGGCATAAGCTTGATCCGATTGATTTTTATCGACCCCGTAATAGTCTACTAAAAAGTCTGCATTCGTAGTGTCTGTCGTTGCTACTTGATACTGCAAACTATCTGACTGGTTAAACCAATAACTCCCATCTATCGATAATACCGTATTATGGTAATCATCATTTTCGCGGTGGGTGCTCATTACGCCAATCGTCCCTTTTTGGCCTATATCAAATTGATAACGCCCTGCCACAGCTTGCGTTTTATCCGCCAAATTCGCAAAACCTGAACCTTGATTAGTCGGTAACAATACACTGGTATTCTGATCGTCAGCGTACATAAAGCCATAACTGTGTGCGCCGGTTTTACCTGTTAACTTCAAACCGACATCAGGTTCAGCAATCATTCGCGTATATAAAAGCTCTAGTTGGCTTGTGTTAAAATAAGAGGCACCATCTAAAAAGAATGGACGCTTTTCAGCATAATAAATCGAGTAAGTTGTATTTACATCAAGCTCTAAAGAGTCTGCTTCTACTTGAGAAAAATCAGGGTTAATAGTGGCGTTAATTACCGCATCTTGAGTCACCCCCCAACGTAAATCTAACCCCGCTTCAGTATCAATATCACCATTTTGCCAATCACCTGGCACTGTGTCTTTGGTATCATGACGAAGCGCCGTTAAAGTTGGTGTAAGCTGAATGTTTTGGCTTTCAGTCATGTTGGCAAAACCAGTAAGTTTATCAAACTGACAAAAACTACATTTTACATCTCGGTCAAAGCCAACATTCGACATCTGATAATACACATCACGCGGGTAGTTTCGCCAAACTGCAAAGCTCCACGTTAACTCCGTTTGGTCTTTTGGAAACCGAAGTGCTGTGAATGGAATACGCATCTCAACCACATACCCATCGTCAGTTATTTGCCCTGCACTATCCCAAATAGCATCCCATGATGGGTCTTCCACCCAATCATCAATATCAGTCATGCGCATATCGCCTTGCGCACCAAGGGGGTTTACGTAAAACTCATAGCCGGTACGTTCATCATTGAAAGTATCTATCATCAAGGCAACATTATCGTCTTGCCAAAGAGTATCGCGATCACGAAGAGCGGCGCGAATTTGTGAAGGGTCATTGTCTTTTGCAATAAACCCAACATATAAGTATTTACCATCTTCGTATATAAACGCATCAGTTTGAACAAGTGGTGTGCCTTTTTCGGTCGGTTCATTTTGATATTTCAAAGGCACTTTTGTCGCATATTTCCAGTGAGGCTCATCCATCACACCATCAACACTAATAGACTCTTTAATATGGGCAAGCGAAAATTCTGCTTTATCAAATGCATGTGTGTAAAAAGGCATGCTGATAACGCTAAATAAACAGGTAGGGGCGATGATTTGATTTATTATTCTTTTTAAGTACTGCATAAACATCCATTTAGAGACTGATGCGTTAAAAACGCTATTTAACTGATTTCAAAGCGATTGTAATTCAGTGAGGTACATTTGTTAACCTAATTCTACATTTCGACAGCTAAAAATTAACAAAACACGCCTTTTGTATTAATTTCAGAGTAAAAAAAAGCCCCATCACCTTTCAAAGTGATGGGGCTTTTTTTACAACTAAATTATTTTTTAAGACTTAACTTATTGCCTTTTAATGATTTACGCACATTTGCAATACGCGAACGGTTCTTTGCGCGGGCCTCACCTGTAGCTTGGCCTGATGGCTTGTTTGTACGACTACGGCGTAAATGCGATGGCTTTTTACCTATTTTCTCAATTAATACATCACGGTTACTTACTTCGTAACCAGGCAATACGATTCGTTTAATGCGTTGGCCAATTAGCTTTTCAATATCGAATAAAGTATTTTCTTCTTCACGACTAACAAATGAGATAGCCTCACCTGGTTTTCCTGCACGACCAGTGCGGCCAATCCGGTGAACATAGTCTTCTGCAAGCCATGGTAAATCGATATTAATAACACGCGGCAAGCCTTCAATATCAATACCACGCGCAGCCACTTCGGTTGCTACTAGTACGCGAACTTTGCCTTCTTTAAATTCACGTAATGCGCGGCGACGGTTACCTTGCGTCTTATCACCATGACAAACAACAGCAGGGATACCATCAAGATTAAGCTCTTTAACAAGCTCATCAGCTGTTTCTTTCATGTTCACAAAAACCAGTACTTGCTGCCAGTTTTTCTTACCAATTAATTCAGATAAAAGCTCTTGTTTACGGCGCTCTTCGACTGGATAAACAACGTGTTGCACTGTTTCTGCGGTACTGTTTGTTTGGTCTACATGAATGATTTCTGGTTGTTTTAGAACTTTACTTGCAAACTGTTTAATTGCCGCAGGAAAAGTGGCAGAGAATAATAAAATCTGACGCGCTTCATTACAGCCGTTGATGACTGTTTGCATATCATTGATAAAGCCCATATCTAGCATGCGGTCAGCTTCATCAAGCACTAAATGTTTTACACTTGCTAAGCTGATATTACCTAAACGAATATGATCAAGTAAGCGCCCAGGTGTTGCTACAACAATATCGACACCCGCTTTAAGATCATTTGCTTGGCCAGCTAAATTTATACCACCAAATAAGCACACTGTTTTAAGTTCGGTATACTTAGCAAACGATTTGAAATTATTAGCAATTTGTTCAGCAAGTTCACGAGTCGGCGCAAGCACTAATGCACTCGGGGCATTATTATCACTAACTGCTAATTCTGATAACTTTTGGATTATTGGTAATGCAAATGCCGCGGTTTTACCCGTACCAGTTTGCGCACTAACAAGTACGTCTTTGCCTTTTCTTACCGCAGGAATTGCACTACGTTGAACGGGAGTAAGCGTTTCGAAATTAAGCTCATCTAATGCCTGTAAAAGCTCAGAAGAAAAACTAAATGATTTAAAATTCATGCTGTATAACCTGCGGCCATTATATCAAGGGTCGCAAATTATACAGAAAAAAAATGATTTTAGTTAGTTATAACTTAACTAAATATGCGCTAAATGACTTAATCTGCACTTAAAGCAAAATAACGTCTTGCTCAGCTAAAATATTTGCCTCACTACCCACAATATCAGCAACATTAAGTTCGTTAATATAACCTAAGCCAATTTCTTGCTGCGCATTTGTTAGTGGCACATAAGGTAAACGGAACACAGGGTTCACCGCACCAATCATCATCAGCGCCGTATTGATCGCAATCGGATTAGGCTCGCAGAATAACCAGTTCATAAGTGGCTGTAGTTTTGTATTTAGTGCCTCATTTTTTTCATCCATCAATTGACGGAAAAGGCCGGGAATTAAGTTAGATGTAACTGAGATCACACCATGGGCATTATGAATATGCCTTGCATCATGCGCTTCATCGTCATTACCTGACCAACAAGCTATGCCTTGCTGTTCATAATGTGCGATACGCTCATTACCACCGCACTCTTTTACACCGATAAAATGCTTGTGTTTTGCCAAAGGTTCAATGATATCAGGTGTTAAATCTTGACCTGTGCGACCCGCAACATTGTAGATAAACGCCGGGCCAATATCGAGTAAACGATTAAAGTGCTCTTTTACACCAGCCATTGACGTACGGCCATAATATGGATTAATTTGCAGCGCCGCATCCATACCTGTTGCAAAACCATATTCAGTTGCTTTTATAGCTTCACGCGTATTGTTACTTCCTGTGTTACCAACAATTAATAAGCGGTCAGAGAATTTGCTCACACTGTGTGCGATTAGCATTAAGTGCTCTTCCCAATTCATTAGTTGACCTTCACCGGTCGTCCCACCGACAATAATGCCATCAACTCCAGCTGCAATTTGCTGTTCAACAAGGTCGTCATAACAAGCAAGATCAATTTCACCATTGGTTAAATAAGGTGTTTTAATAGCTGTGATCAAGCTTGCTTGTTTAATTGTTTCTAGGCTGCGCATAACTTTTTTAATGTTTGGAAAATTTGCGCTAGTTGTATCATAAACCCAGCCATTTTCCGAGTAGTCTGATGCAATAAATAAAAAAACTTGAGAAAAAATCAAACTTAAGCCAAAATCAAATACTGTATAAATTAACAGTATTTATTGTGAGTAATTGATAATGCAACTTTCCAAATTTTTGGCAACCTACTTTTATACTACTGAAGAGCTATGTCAAACCCTCTCAATTGATGAGGATACGCTTGCAAACTGGCAACAAAGTAGCTTATTTCCCAAACCTAGTTATTGTTTGCAGAGTCAATTAGAGTGCAGTTCATATTCAGGTATTTATCAGTGTGAAGAGTATCAAGACTATTACCCGCGAGGTGCAGCAAGTTGGGGGCAATTAATCATAAAACATGACATAAGCTCATCATGCCAAGCCTTTAATTATTTTGCTCAACATTACTCAACACAACTTGCTAAACTTGCTGAACAAGGGTTTGCCATTGACGAAGAATTGTTTGGTAGCGACATAGATGAGCATTTACAACAAGTATGGCAGCAATTTCTATGCAGCAAGTATGGCGTGCTAACACAAAATGGTCTCGTTGAAGAAGCTGTGCAACTTGATGTTGCTAAACTGCTTATTGATGATATTACTGAGCTTCGGACAAAGACTGGTTTGAGCGTGGAAGAGCGCCAAACCCTGCATAAAGCACTCAAACTCATGAATCGCGCATTGAGTCACGGTACCGGGCACGAAGGTAAAAATACCCTTCGCCATCGTTACATTGATGATGTGGTGGCAAAATATGATTTATCAGTAAAATAACGGCTATAAAATCCGTTTTTTCTTGAAAGTGAACATACCATGAACCCATGCACAAAGTTACAACAATGTATCACTTGTTAACTTTTGGTTAGTACATTTTGCTACTTTTGTTTTGTAGGTTTTCAGCTAGATAGCCGTTAAATTCATCTCGAAGAGTTATCTTTGGGTCATTAAAAACATGACAGCCTCTCGATAACTCCTTTCTTCCCAATAAATTATATTAAAACGAAGGATGAATAGATGAAACCTTTCCCAAGGCTTGGTCGCGTCAAAGCGACCTACTTGGCTATGCTCGGTTTAACCTTTGCTCAGCCAACTTTAGCGCAAACTAATGTAGTAACTAATCAAACTAAAGCAGATGCGCTTACATTTACCCTGATCACCGGTGATAAAGTCTCTGCTGTCGTAAACAAAGATGGCGAACTAAGCGGCATTCGTTTGCTCAATGCTGATGGCTCCGATGCAATTACCAGTATTTTTAAACGCGGTAAGAGCACATACGTTGTACCTAATCATGCACAAGCGCTTGTTGACTCTCAAGCAATCGATTTAGAACTATTTAACATTAATAAGTTGTATGAATCTGGCTATGATGATGCGTCAACAGATGCTTTACCTGTGATTGTTGAGTACAAAGACGGAACTCTAGCTGGTGCGGCCGTTCCATCAGCCTTAGCTGGCATGTCTCTGACTGGCGAAATCGAGCTAATCGATAGTGCAGCGTTTGCTATTAGCAAAGAAAAAGCGGCACAAACCTGGCAAACTTTGGCTTCACAAGCTGATGTAGAAGGTATTTGGCTGGATGCTGTTGTGCATGCGCACAAAGTAACTCAATCAGCAGCCTTAACACCTACTGTGCCATTAACAGGTGCCTATGGTGAATCTGCAATTAACTTCAATGGTGCAGGCATTAAAGTAGCCGTACTTGATACAGGTTATGATACTGAACACCCAGACTTACAAGGTCGTGTTATTGCATCTCGTGACTTTACCTATTCAAGCAATGGTGTAGATGACTTAAACGGGCACGGTACGCACACAGCTTCAACTGTTGCAGGTAATGGTCATGAGTCAGATGGGAAATGGGTAGGTGTTGCCCCAGCAGCTGATCTCATCATTGGTAAAGTACTGAGTAATACTGGCTCTGGTTCAACCTTCGGTATATTAAATGGTATGCAATGGGCTGTGCTTTCCGAGCAAGCTGATATCGTAAATATGTCTTTAGGTGGCTCGGGCACTAGCTGTGGTGGCCCACTTGTAGAGATGGTGGAAGCGCTGAGCGACAAAGCCCTGTTTGTTATTTCTGCAGGTAATAGCTTTACCCGCGAGACAATTGGTCTACCAGGCTGCGCGCCAAGCGCACTGACTGTTGGTGCAATTGATAGAGAAGGTAATACAGCTTCATTTTCATCACGAGGCCCATCGCCAGATGGTCATTCAGCAAAGCCTGATATTGCCTCACAAGGTGTGTCTGTTGTAGCTGCTGCTTCAGGTGGTCTAGGCGATACTGCATACCGCGTCTATTCGGGTACCTCAATGGCTGCGCCTCATGTTGCTGGTGGTGCTGCGCTTGTTATGCAGGCTCGTGCAGAGCTTAGTCCACAAGAAATTAAAGACGTTCTAACTTCGTCAGTATTTAGCGGTGATTCTCACGTTCTTGAGCAAGGAGCTGGCGCGATGAATATCGACCGTGCCATTAACCAAGCTATAGTTGCCCCTGCCAACCGTGAACTAGGCTTTTTTGAAAACAGTAATAGCGATGAGTTTACACAAACACACATCACACTGACTAATACGTCTGATTCAGATATTACCCTTAAACTGAAGCTAGATTTAATTGGTGAGGATGGCAAAACGCAATTACCTGCTACGCTGGCAGGTTTAGATACCAAAACAATCACCATACCAGCTCAAGGTGAAGCAAATGTGCCTATGTGGATTGACCCACGCGTTGCACTTAATAACGGTGCATATGGTGCTATCACAGGTCGAGTTACAGGCACGACTGTTGGAACAAGCGATCATCAAGTTACAGTTCCTGTCTCTTTTTGGGTTGCTCAACCTACCGTGCAATTATCTGTTAACTTAACCGACCGCTGGGGCAATCCAGCCACTTCACCATCAAAGCTTTATCTAATCAACGAAGAAGATGATTGGGGTAGCTTGGTCAGATTATCTGGCGGCAAAGCGAGTATTGATGTTCCTGCAGGTTACTACACACTGATTGCAAACATCATGACATTCGACAACCCGCAAACAAGCTCAGGTTTAGTTGAATCAGCAGCACAGATGGCTGTTTTAAGCCGTAAAATTGATGGCCAAACGCATATCGATTTTGATGCCCGCAGCGCTCAAAAAGTTACCTTTAAAGCAGATCAGCCACTCGATCCACAAGGCTATTCTTTTGGTTTTACCTATGCAATTGACGATGAAAAAGTAGCTAAACTCGCAGCGATTGAGATGGCACCAGATTACGTCAATGAGATGTATGCTTGGTCACAGGGCCATGATGATCGTTTTCGCTCATTCATTACCACTCGTGCCGTTGCACCTGAGACAACGGTCATGATGCAAAATGGCGAAAAGCTTGATTACATCAAGCAAGGTTTAGCATTGTCATTCCATGGTGAAGGGTCTGCTGAAGTTCTCCCTGTCGGTGATGCTGGTTATAGCACTGATTGGAGCCAGTTTGATCTGGATGGTAAAATTGCACTTATTGCAAATCCAAATTATCTCACCTCTTACATGGTTGGTAATGCTATGAAACATGGCGCCATAGGCGTGATTTTCTATCGTCCAGACCGTGGTGGTCGCTATAAAGGTGCGATTACAGGCACACCAAAGGTACCAGTTATCGGTATCAGCACTGAACAAGGTGAAAGATTAATGGCCGAGATTGAAGCCGGCAACAATCTTGTTAGTTGGTCAGGTATAGCGGCTGAACGCTCGCCATACGCTTATTCAATTAATCACATTACTGATGGCAGGATTGAGTCAGGGCAAATCAATATCGCTGACCATAGAATGCATAAGATCACTGCCTCGTACCATTCACAAAATGATGAACGTCCAGCTTGGACTGATGTAATGGCAATGACCAATAGTACCGGTGAATTTTATTCGACGGGTAGCTCACAACTTATCATGTTGCCTCAGGTACGAGACGAGTATTACACCGCGACAGCTAAAAATGCCTGGACTAACGTTGTCATGCCTAATTACCAAATTCAAAGTGCGGGCGCTTATTTTGACGGTCCTCGTGCTATGACCGAAGGGGCTGAAGAAACAACAACATGGTTTAAAGGCCCTCGAGCAGGTAGCTTGGGCAGCGGTGGTTCACCGATTATTCGTCGAGATACTAATGTACTTTACTTTAATCTTGCCTCGTTTGGCGATGCGTCAAACCATGACGGTATTTTTGGTTATATGGGCAGCTCTGCATTTGGTTTACGTTTAGATGGCGAGCCAGTATTTCCATATCAAGGAACCTTAACACTCGAGCCAGGCGACCACCAAGTAACCCTTGAAATGCGCTCTTATGCTCGTGGTGTTGGTGAGCGTTCACCTGTTAAAGATCATTTAGGGTCACTCTATCAAGGCTTCTACACCTTTACTGCTAACGAACAACAGCAGGGTGCACAACCTATCTTGGTGCCTATGATCGACTTACCTGTTGATATTAATAACAGCATGCAAGTGGGTGAAGTGGCGCATATTAAACTAACAGGTTTACTCGATGGAGTTGGTGAAGTACCGCTTGCAAACGTAGAGTTCCAATACGCTTACGGTCAAGAATGCGGTATCGAAACAGTCCCTGCTTATATTTATTGTCCAGTATCGACTCAGTTTTCAACCGAAAATTGGCTTGATGCTAAAGTAGAACAAATAGACGGTGAATGGGTTGCTACTATTCCAAATACCGGCGTTAAAGGAGACTTTGTACATATTCGTACTATCGTTTCTGACTATGGTTCAAGTTCTGCCGAACAAATTACTATGCGAGCATACATGCTTGACTAATAAGTTAATGCTATAAACTAAAAGCCGCCTTTGGGTGGCTTTTTTAGTTCAAAAAAACAACAAAACAGTTAATTTGTTTTGGTAATTCAGCTATCAGCTAATCTAAATGCTCATAGTGTCCACGATAGACTTCAAAGGTTTTAACCACGGTATGTTGCTCTTTACTTAGATTATCAAACCAATGATCAAAACGCTCATCATCATCCTGCTCACTAAGTGCTAGATACTGAGCCAAAAGCTCTATTATGTCGTTATGTGAACACAGCAAAGTATCAACTTGGTTTGCTAATGTAGAGTGATCTTTATCGCGAAGCGTGTTCATTACATTTTGATCTAGTTCTTCGCGGCCAGCTATATCATTCACTTCCATATCCCTCTCTTAAATAAGCACGCATACCTAGTTATAACAGCCTTATTAACAATAGCCAGTTTTTTAAATTCAACTGCTCACTGATTGTTCATAATGACTAATTTTAAGCCAACCAACCTACAAATAAGAATTATTTTTACCTTGAAGCCTGTCTATTTTTGCTTTATATTTGATATATTATCACATAACACAAAAGGTAAATAATGAAGCCTAATATACACCCTGAATACCATCAAGTAGCGTTTCACGATACTGCTGCCGACAGCTACTTTATTATCGGTTCGACGATTAAAACATCTCGTACTATAGAGCTTGATGGTAAAACATACCCTTACGTACCAATTGATGTATCGAGTGATTCACACCCATTTTATACCGGCAAGCAAAAAGCAGTAGCAAGCGATGGTCGTGTAGCTGCATTTAATCGTCGTTTTAAAAACTTAGCGAGCAAGTAAATCGCGTTTAGGAGTTAAAATGAAAGTATTAAGCTCTCTTAAAAGTGCAAAATCCCGTCCGGGTTGCCAAATTGTCAAGCGCAAAGGCCGCGTTTATGTAATTAATAAAGACAATCCGCGCTTTAAAGCAGTTCAAGGTAAAAAGAATAAGCGTTAAAAAAGGTGCTTCAGCACCTTTTTTAAGTCTAATTTCGAAAATTAAATAATATTATTTTCCAAATAACAGCTGCCAAAAACCTGGCGGTTCATGGAGTTCATGGTATTTTTTTCGTAAATCATCTATTGATTTAAGAGGTACTTTCGCTGCATCAAGTCCCTGCTTGCTGGCTAGTTCTTTAGCCAGATTTGCCTGTTTTATTACTTTATCAAGTCCTTCAAGAGATGCTGTTTTATGCTGTTTAAAGTCGGCTGTCCGTGCTTTTTCTAACAAGTGAATAAACTCATCAATTGATGTATTAAACACTTCAAGACTCGTTGCACGAACCGAGTTTTTATAAGCCAGCCCCATATTCTTCATATTTGCTTCAAGATCGAGCTCTTCTGCTACACAGACTGCCGAGAAAAATACCAATAAGGTAACTAGAAAAAATTTCATAAAGTACTCATGTGGAAAAACTTGGCCGCATTATATGTCGAAACACATCATCAGCCTAATTCAAAAAGTTAGCATCAGTTTATAAAATAATATTACTATATCAAAAATTACATCAATTGATAATCGTTATCATTGCATAAAAGCCAACTATCAATAGCCACATTATCAATCTAAAAAACCAACTCAACAATAAACCATTGTTATAAAAAAGTTTTAAGTGGCTACATTTTGCTACGAACTTTTGATTTGGGAACAATAGGGACAATGCTAGAGTGATCTCGTTAACATTTGGAAAACATAGTTAACACCCCACCCAGGGATAGAACAATAAAGTAACAGGTGAAATAATGATAAAAAATAATCTTTTAGGTGCTAGCATCAAGCTTGCTCTATGCTCATCGGCGCTTGCTATTTCAGGTCAGTCATTTGCTGCTGATGAAGAAGTAAAATCAATCGACCGTATAGAAGTAACTGGTTCACGTATTTTACGTGAAGGTGCTATTGCCCCTGCTCCAGTAACTGTTATCAGTGGTGAAGACTTAGTTAACACAGGTGCTGTAAATATTGGTGAAGCACTAAATAAATTACCAGCCCTTGGTAACACTTATTCACTAGCAAACTCAGGTCGTTTTATCGGTACTGCTGGTCTAAACATTCTTGATTTACGCAATATGGGTACAGACCGCACACTTGTACTTGTTAATGGTAAACGCCATGTTTCTAGCTCTGCAGGTTCTCAATCTGTTGATACCAATACAATTCCAAGCACATGGGTAGAGCGTGTTGAGATCATCACAGGTGGTGCATCAGCTGTATACGGTGCCGACGCTGTAACAGGTGTAGTTAACTTTATTCTTAAAAAGAACATCGAAGGCTTAAGTGTTAGTGTTACTAAAGGCGCCTCTGAACTAAGTGACTACAAAAACGAAAAAGCAACGTTTTCATACGGCACGAATTTCGATAATGACCGTGGTAACGTAGCCTTTGCTGTTGAATATTCAGGCCAAAATACATTAAATGCGCTTGATCACCCATGGACTGATGGCTCTTTCTTTAGCTTGCGTAACCCAGCTCAAAACGAAGAAAACAAAGACGATCCAAATTTCCCTGATAGAATTTACACACCAAACGCTGGCTATTATGCGATTAATAATGCAGGTGTTTTTGCATCAAGCAATGGCTATGTTAACTCATTCAATCCAGATGGCAGCCTTCGTGACATTTATATAGGTGACCGAGTAGATGGTCTTGCATGTGCTGACTGTGATTCATTCAACCTTGCACAATTCAATGAAATTCAGCCTGAATTTGAACGCTACAACGTAAACTTCAAAGTTAACTATGACGTTGCTGAAGACATGAATGCTTATTTCGAAGCAAAATATGTAAACAGCGAAGGCGAAAGCATTGGCCAGCCAGCATTTTTCTTCTTTAACCCAAATAACAGCATCAAGATTGACAACCCATATCTTGACTCGAGTGTTAAAGATCTAATGGAACAAGAAGGTGTTAGCTCAATCATGGTTAACCGTATGATGACAGATTTAGGTCGTCGTATCGAAAACAACACTCGTGAAACAACCCGTTTTGTTGCTGGTTTGAGAGGCACAGTATTCACTGATTGGGAATTAGATGCATCAGTTGTTCATGGCCAAACAGACTTAGAGCGTATTAATGGCGCTAACATGATTATGGCAAACTACTACAATGCTCTTGACGCTATTGATGATGGCGAAGGTAATATTGTTTGTCGTAGTGAAGAAGCACGCGCTGAAGGCTGTGTACCGGTAAACATCATGGGCTTTGGCGCACCAAGCCAAGAAGCAATTAATTACATTAATACGGTATCAACAGGTACTTCTGAGATTACTCAGACAGTAGTAACTGCATCACTTGCAAACTCAGCAATCTATGAATTACCAGCGGGTTATGTTGGCTTTGCTGCTGGTGTAGAATACCGTAAAGAAGAAAGTGAAACTAAAGAGCCAGATAATGCAGTAGGTACATTCTTCAACGCACTGGGTGAAGATAAAGGTGATTTTGATGTAAACGAGATTTACTTCGAAGCATCTATCCCATTACTAGCTGACTTACCACTTGTTCAAGACCTAGTACTTGATACAGCAGTACGTTACGCTGACTACAGCACAATTGGCGATGCAACAAGCTGGAAAGTTGGTTTAGATTGGACAGTAAACGAACAACTACGTGTTCGTGCAACACAATCTGAAGCACTTCGCGCACCTAACATTGGTGAGATCTTCGGTGCACCGAGCCAAACATTCTACAACGTTGATGACCCTTGTTTAGCTGATAACCTAGATGATTTACAAAATTCAGAGGTTCGTCGTGCAAACTGTGCTGCTTTAGGTGTTCCTGCAGGCTTTGAATCAGATTACGACTCACAAACCCTTGAAGGTTTAGTAAGTGGTAACAGAGACGTTAAAGGTGAAGAGTCAACTAGTACAACTATTGGTTTAGTTTACCAACCGTCATTCCTAGAAAACTCTGTTATTACAATCGACTATTGGAAAATTGAATTAGAAGACGCAATCTCAACAATTGCCTCTCAAGAAATTCTTGACCGCTGTGTTGACGCTGAAGGCGGTATCAATAACCAATATTGTAATCTAATTACACGTGATAGCACATCACATGAAATTACACTGATTCAAAACTCAGTATTAAACGTTTCTGGTCAAGAAGCATCGGGTGTTGACTTTGAGTTAGGTTATGATTTTGACGCACTAGAAGGCAACTTCTCTACACGTTTAATTGGTACATACCTAATTGAACGTAAAGACTTCCCGTTCCAAGATCAACCTGAAGATTACATCGAGTATGCTGGTACAACTGGTGAAGCGAAATGGCAAGCTAACTTAACTATCTCTTATAAGCGTGATGGTTTCTTTGCAACGTTTGATACACGTTACCTAGATGAAGTAAGCCTTTACACAGACCAAGAGTTAGAAGATAACCCGAATCCAAATAGCTTAATGAAGTTTGGTAGCTATGTTATTTCTGACGCAACAGTTGGTTATAACTTCGAAAGCGGCTTTGGCGTTAAAGTAGGTGTTGATAACATCTTTAACCGAGAGCTTCCATTCGGTACTCGAGGCACAGGCTCAGGTAGTGCAAGTTACGATAACATCGGTCGTTTCGGCTACTTAAGACTATCTTACGATTTCTAATCGTTAAAAACTTTGATTCTCTTAGGGCTGCACATTTGTGCAGCCCTTTTTCTATCAGATATTAAAAAAAATACCCTATTCCAATCATTTACTTAAAATCTACCAATTCGCGCTATACTCTACCCTACCGGTCTTTTAACCTAATAAAGCCATGCTTAAAACAGTATTTATCACTATCTGTCTATTTTACCTGCCTGGTGTTTTTGCCAAGCAAAGTATTATTTTTATTAATCCAGGTCATGCAGATACCAATGTAACAGGCCCGTTTTGGTTTGAAGTGTCGCAGTTGATGCAAAACGCTGCAAAAGACTTTGATCTCGATTTAACTATTCATTATGCCAATCGAAATCATATTGAAATGAAATCTTTAGTGGCTAAAGCAATCAAAGCTAAGCCAGATATGCTCATTTTAGTTGATGAGAAAAGTGTGCTTACGCAACAGCTTTTAAGCTTGTCTCCTGTACCTACACCCATCTATTTTTTACTCAACCGCCCATCTAAGCAAGAGCTAAAACTTATGAGTGATCATGGTATTAATGTCACTGGTAGCGTAGTACCCGATAACAAACAAGCAGGCCAATTATTAGCCAACAAACTAATTGAAAAGAGCCAGCAAGCTGCCAACATTTTCGCAATTAATGGAGACTACACCACCCATGCAGCCCTTGATCGGGAGCAAGGTTTAAAGCAAAGTGTGGCATCTAATACTAGTGCAAACATTACTGCTAATACAGTTGCCAATTGGTCAACCAAACAAGCCTACCGTCAAAGCCTTGGTTTTTTTAGGCATCAACCAACTATTAATATTGTTTGGGCGGCAAATGATGCGATGGCGTTAGGGGCAATTGCTGCGCTTGATGAGTTAAACAAACGCAAAAACGTAGTGGTTGGAGCAATTAATTGGCCGCTTAGGGCGGTGGCCGAAAAAATAGATGTCACAATCGGTGGTCATGTTACGCTCGGAGCTTTAGCTATAGTAAATGTTCATGATCTACTCAATAATTACACAACTGGAGCAATGCATCAAGAAGTGGCCATTTTCAGCCAACATAACGAACAAACGCTCAAGCTAGTTGAACAAATTCACAGTGATAACTTAGCAATTAACTTTCGCGTTTTCAGCAAGGCACATGAAAATCCCCTTCCCTTTTGTGTTGAATCACTTCTCTTAGAGGCAACAAAAAGCGCACTGTAAAGGGCGTTGACAGTGCGCTTTTAAAAGGGTTTAAAGCTATAGTGATTGTAAAAAGCTGATTAAATGTGCTCTTTTTTCACTGCTAAGCTCTGTAAATTCACGCTTACTTTTTTCAGCTTCACCACCATGCCATAAAATCGCTTCTTCAAGTGTTGCTGCACGCCCATCATGTAAGAAACCAGCGGCAGGGTTAACTGTTTTCGTTAAACCAATCCCCCAAAGCGGACGCGTTTTCCACTCACGGCCTGTTGCCATAAAATCACGACGGTTGTCTGCGAGCTCTTCACCCATGTCATGCAACAACATGTCGGTAAATGGCCAAATTTCTTGCCCTTTTACTGCCGCAGGCGCTGCAACAGCGCCCAGTAATAAAGCGGCACCATTTGCGGTTACAAAACGAGGCGTATGGCAACCAGTACAGTTTAAATCATCGAATAAACGAGCACCGGCTTTAACACCTTCGTCTGCTACATTACGACGTGCTGGCACAGCAAGTGTTTCTGCGTAAAACACGACCGTATCAGCAAACTCATCACTGGCTTCTGGCAATCCTTGCTCATCAGAACCAGTATCTTGATAGTTAGTACGAGATAAATAACTTTCGTGCATTAATGTATTGGCAATGCTTTCTTCAGGGAACAATGAGTTCGTTACCCCCATGTCACCACGCAGTGCACCCAGAGATTGCTGTCTGACTGATGGTGTACTGGCTTTCCAACCAAATCGTCCAAGTGATACAGGGTTTTCATCACCCGCTTGAGCCTTAACAGCATCAAATACCCAGTTTGCTTTACCAGAAATTCCATCGTTGTCGGCATCATCGACATCTTCAAGCGCTAGAATATCTTGCTCTTCAATCGCTTCAAGCAATCCAAGACCAAAGACAGGCATACCATTACGGGCACTAAAACGTACATCTTCATTGGCAAGGGCACTTAAACTGAAGTTTTCAGGTGAGTCCCATGCATTATCGATAGTAAATATCGGCTTTTTCAACGTGACAGTACTGCCATCTGGGTAGCTAAACTCCGTGTAATCATAGCTTAGATATACATCAGCTTGGCCACCAAAATTATGTGATTGCCAGTCTTCACGGGCTTGTAAAATCCCCCTGTGAAAGAGTTGATCCCCAAACCCTTCAACGCCTGAAACCTGACAAAAATCATTGATACTACTTGGCATTTCACACACGCCATCGGCTAAGCTAACGCGTAAAAAGATCCCAGCATCATTCGCTAACTTCACAGTTTGCTGTTCAGCGGTTGGAACAATAGTACTTGGGCGACCATCTCGTTGGTGACAAGCATTACAGTTATTGTTATTAAAAACAGGCCCTAAACCATCGAGTTCCGGGTGTGCATCATTCGGGGCTGTCGTAAAAGATGTTTCAAAATTAGCATCGCCAGTTAAGTGAATATCGAGTTCTGAATCACTTAAATTAGGCATAGGTGTAGAGAAACCATGGCCTGAATTATTGGTATCGAGGGCTGTCGCATCACCTGCCAACGTAACGACATCAATATAATTTGGATCCGTTTCGCTGCTTGTTGGTGGTGGTGTTGTCGTTTCGGTCGCGCTTTTATCGCTGGTTTTACTTCCACATGCCACTAAAGATATGGCTGTGAAAGCAAATAGAATTGGTTTAATTGCTTTTACATTCATGACGGTATCTTGTAAAGAGGGGAAGCAGATGCTTCCCCAGCGATTATAAATTCCACTCTTTGATAAGTGGCACAACTTCTTCTTCAAGGGTCGCTTGTAATTCACCTAGCGCATCAATCGCTGTTTGAATTCGAACGCGACCAGCATCATCCTTAATCGCTTGTCTAAATGGCATATCATCTGCACCTGCAATGGCATCAATCGCTGCAATCGCTGCTGAAATTTGAGTTTCAACTTTCGCTGCTAGTTCAGCGTCACCGGCATAGATAAATGCTTTAAGACCTGGGCTGTCGTTTTCATCGCTGAATGTGCCTAAAAACACATTTTGTACACCAACAATGTTGTTGCTAAAGTCAGTTAATGAGTTCCAGCTATATTGTGATTCAACCAATGATGTATCAGCTGTGTCTATGCTAGTACCGAATGGTTCTGCAATTTTACCGTTACCTACCTCATCAACAATACCGATAACACCATTGACTAACTCTTCAATAACACCTAACTCAGATGAGTATTTATCATTGCCCGGAGTTAATAAATAATCTTTATAAGCAGGTTCATCATCCGCATTTGCAGAGATAACCCATGCATCAACAAGGCTTTGTGTATGAATATTAAATACTTCAGCACATGCAATTAAGTATTCCATTTCACGCACAGTCATTTCATCAATTGACTTATCGTTATCTTCAACGCCATTACCGAATAATAAGAACTCCATGGTGTGGAAACCTTGTACACCATCGTCAAAGTTCTTTACATTATCAGCCGAGAACGTTGTGTTACTTGCAAGTAGTGCTTCTAAATCAGCGGTATTCAGTGGCCAAGTATCAAGATGTGGATCAATTGATAAACTATCAACAGGACCAAAGATATGTGACTCACCTTGCTCCCAGAATACACGTGCATCTTTCCATGCTTGTTGAGCAGCAGCCAGCGCAGCTTCGTTTTTGTTTTCTAATAATGTCAGTGTCGCGTTATGTAAAACAGCCGCCTTGCTGTTTAGCATTTCATAACCATCAACAATTACTTGCTCAGTTACGTTTTCAATTAAATCTGTTGCGTCATAGCTAAAGCCTGTTACTTCAGTAACAGGTGTGCTTGTATCTGAAGAATCGTCCGAAGAAGACGAACCACATGCAACAAGTGTTGACGCTAAAATGACAGCTGTAATGCTGTTTAATACAGTTTTCATCCCAAGATTCCTTTATAGTTCTGTAGAAAATTTATAGCCAAGAGAGGCGCTAAAGTGAGTCGTGTCATCGATATCGTCTTGTGCGTAATAACGTTGACCGCCCTGAAGTTTTAGAATTAAGTTTTTGTTTGGAAGGTAATTTAAACCAAAGTTAAGCTCACGAATGTCGTAACGATGGATAGCCGCACCACTGGCCACTTCAAGCATTGGGTTGGCATAATCAAACGAGGTAAATACATACAGCGGCGAAGATAAATCAAACAGCCCCTGCATATTATAAGCGGCTTCTACAAATGCAGATTCTGCTTTACTACCAAGCTGTGCAAAGCTTCCCGGACGCAGGCCCGGTGTTGTTTTATTCGCTGCAGTGATAGCAACTGAGTCTTCTAACTCGCCATATAAGTACTGACCACGAAACACAAGATCATCTAACGTCCATGCACCATGTAACCCGAGGATAGATACGTTTCCATCCTCATCGAGTTTGCCCTGATTGCGACGGTTATCTGATGTGTTTGCCGTATAGTAACTAACACCAAAACCTTTACCAGCTTTAACATTGCCATAATCAAGGCGTAATGTGAGCGCTAAATCATCTGCGGTATTTTCTTCAAAGCGTTGCTGTGCACCACCCGCGACCCAATTAGTCGAACGGAAGTATTCAGAGTTAAGACCTGTCGTCACCAATGTTTGCAGTGTAAAGTCAGACCAACGAGAAATTAAGTTAACTCCAGTTTCGTGCCAAACTTGCGGGATCATGGTTGCCTCACCCCAGTGGCGAGTCGTGGTAAAGTATTGATCAGGCTTGTTTAAGTCTGTGCCTAAGCCTACCGGAACATATATATGACCAAACTTGACAGTAAAGTTAGGGTTATATTCATATTCTAGTTGCAGCTTTTCGACAATGACTTCACCACCCGCTTCAACTTCTGATTCAAATTCGCCAAATTCTTCAAAGCCATCGTATTCAAGCGTGGTACCTGTACCGCCATGCTCATACTCAAGTTCAAATTCGACTTTCCACTTATCATCAATTTCATATTCAAACTCAGTGACAACTCGCTCTAAGTCTGTAGTGGCGCGGCGTTCTGGTGAAATATCTTGAACGTTGGCAAACACTTCGTCACTTTTGTAAAGCAAAGTACCATAGCTTTTAAAAGTAAGTTTTGAGTCTTTTTTGCTTGCGACTGAAGCAATTGGGGTTGCTTGCTCAGTAACAACTGGGGCTTTTTGCTGCACTGCAACTTGCTGGGTGTTTTTCGCATCTAATTGACTTTTTAAGTAATCAATCGCTTTTTGTTGTTCAAGGAGTTGTTGTTGAAGTTTTTCGAGTTGGGCTTGCATGTCATCATTCGCAACACTATAAAGTGGAGTCAAAGCCAATGACACCGCGAGAGAAAGTACTGCTTTGTTCATCGTAAAGTGCACCTAAAAATAAAACCAAATGATAATAGTTATCTTTTGCATTGTAAATATTGTTAACTTTACATTTTATCAAAAACGGTAAATTAGATTAAATAAGATTTAATATCTAAGACTATTTCATTGAAAATTAAGCTGGAATGATAATTTGGTGTGCAATAAGGGAGCAATTTACGATAACTGTAAGTTACTTGTTAACAAGCAAACCCACCTGATAGGCTTACTTGTTAACGATAAGACTTGTATTATCTTGATGATAGGATTATTTATTGCTGAGCCAAACTGCTTGATATGGAGTCAGCGACAATGTTTGTGTTTGCTCAGTAATTTGCTCCCCGCTTATTAAATCTCGCCACTGCTCGGTACCAATCAAATTTAAGTCTGCAAGAGTGAGAGTTTGCGTCTCATCACTAATGTTATAAACACAAAACATGCTTTGTGAACGGTTAATACTTTGTCGCCAAAAACCAAATAACCCCTCACTTAAATGTAACGTATATTGCGTCGCATTAGGGTGAAATGCGCTTTGCGCCTTACGAATAGCCATCAAGTTTTTCATCGCTTTAAACACAGTACGATGATGGGCATTTTCATTACTCAGTTTTGCTAGTAAATCTGATTCTTGCCAACGGTGACGGTTAATAGCCCGATTATGTTGACTATTTTCAAAGCGCTCATAATCGTTGGTAGTACCGAGTAAGCTATGAATATACAAACCAGGAATGCCTTCAAGCGCAAACATAATGGCATGTGCACATAAAAAGCGAGCAACTCCCCACTTATCAGGGCCTTTATGGGTACCTTGCAATGCATCAAATAAAGCAATGTTTAATTCATAAGGGGTGTTAGTTCCATCTGGTGCGGTACGAAGTGAGACTTTACCGCCATACTTTGCAGTCGTACTGACCATTTCGGCAATTTCACTTTGCTCCAATAACCCTTCGACAGGCCTTAAACCAATACCATCATGTGAAGCTATAAAGTTAAAGTATGCGGTCCCTTCTTGGGGAGGTGGCATACTCATCATCCAATGCTTTAATGCCGTGCTGTCGCCACTGAGTAAAGTGTGTAACAACAACGGTGGCAATGAGAAGTTGTAAATACAATGCGCTTCGTTGGCATTACCAAAGTACGATAGGTTTTCGCGATTTGGAATATTGGTTTCAGTGATAATAATCACATTAGGCTCAAAGTGCTCAATAAGGGTGCGAAGTAGCCTGATCACTTCGTGAGTTTCAGGTAAATTAATGCAACGGGTATTGAGCTTTTTCCATAAAAAAGCCACCGCATCAAGGCGGAATATACGCACACCATTATCTAAATAATGACGAATAATACTCACAAACTCGTTCAGTACATCTGGGTTGGCAAAATCAAAATCGACTTGGTCATGACTAAACGTACACCACACATGTTGCAAACCATCTTTTGTTTCGACCGCTTGTAAAAGAGGCGATGTACGCGGACGAACAACCTGCACCAGGTCGTCACTCGGGCTTGCCGTTTTAAAATACCCTTTACCCGGCTCTTTGCCTTGAATAAAGTTTTCAAACCAGACACTTCGGCTTGAACAATGATTGATCACCAAATCAGCCATCAATCTAACATCTGCTGAAATATCACGAATATGCTGCCAACTGCCTAACGCTTCATTCACTTGCACATAATTCATTACCGCAAAGCCTTCATCTGAGCTATATGGGTAAAATGGCAAAATGTGCAGTGCATTAAGCTCAGGCAAGCATTGGCTTTTTACAAACCGATGTAAAGTATGCAAAGGTGGCTCTTCAGGCTTTGCCACGGCATCATCCGTATTCGCATGGCGAATGATTGAATCACCATAAGCAATTAAAATCATGTCTTGCTCATCCCAACGGTTTTTATGCGGCGTTGGGTCACGTACAGGATCATCACCTAACATGGTATTGATAAGCCTGTCTGCAAGTTGTTCAATCGAGGTTGATAACTCAACCTCGGCGTAGATACAGGTTAAATGCTGTATAACCCGTTGTTGGAGTAGCTCTAAAGTCACGTGTCTTCTCCGTTAAATAAATTCTTTGTTATCAAGCTCTACGGCTTCTTTTAAGCGAGCAAATACATCTGGCATTGCCGAAGCTACTCGGTTCCAACTCGGCACAAATGGTGCCTCCATTGGGTTTTCTAAGAAGTGCTGACCCGCATTCATAATGTTTTGCGCAAACATTTCAACGGCTTTTTCTTCATGGTGAATATCAAGTGTTAAACCATTCATCAGCGCATCGTTGTGATAAGTTTCGATAAAATCGAGTGCGATACGGTAGTAAGTAGCTTTTAATGAACGAATTGTTTCGCTGGTAAAGGTCACCCCTTGGGTAGCCAGCTTTCTGAATAAAGCTTTAGTAATATCAATCGACATTTTCGACAAGCCCGCTGCTTGGTTTTCAAGCGATAGGTCTTGGTGTTTATGATCATAGTTATCAGCAATATCGACCTGACATAACCGGTTATGCGAATAGTTACGATACATCTCTGATAACACGCCAATTTCGAGACCCCAGTCACTTGGAATACGAATATCATTAAGTACATCGCGACGGAATGAGAACTCACCCGCTAGCGGATAACGAAACGAGTCCATGTATTCTAAATAATCGTTGCTACCTAAAATTGTTTTAAATGAGCGTAATAGCGGTGTTACCAGCAAACGCGACACACGGCCATTAATTTTGCCCTCAGCGGTGCGCGGATAAAACCCTTTACAAAATTCATAGTTAAAACGAGGGTGAGCAACGGGGTAAATTAAACGTGCTAATAGCGCTCTGTCGTAAGTCAAAATATCGCAGTCATGCAGTGCAATTGACTCTACTTTTGAGGTTGCCAACTTATAGCCCATGCAATACCAAACATTGCGACCTTTACCTAGCTCTCGTGGCGCAACGCCCAATTTTTGTAGTTCTTTATCAAGCGCTTGTAAACGCGGGCCATCATTCCAAAGTACCTTATGAGGCTGATCAAGCTCCGCAAAAAACTGCAGTGCATGGCGATATTGGCTTTCATCAGCGCGATCTAGGCCAATGGTAATTTGTGATAAGTAAGGCACATGTTTAAGCTCAGCTATAATATTTTGCAAAGCGGGTCCTTCTAACTCACTGTAAAGTGAGGGTAAAATCAAACCCATAGGACGCTGTTTTGAAAAATCCAATAACTCTTTTTCTAGTTCTTCGACTGGACGGTCAGCAATATTGTGTAAAGTCGTGATAATGCCATTTTGATAGAAATCAGCCATGAGATTGCTCCTGTTTTGCTGCAAAACGCGCTTTGATGATAGTTAACGCAGAAACTTCTTGAACCCAACCTGCTGGGGCTGGTTTTTCGCTTAGCTGCCAAGCTTTTTGTAATATTTGCGATTGTACTTGGCTGCCAGGGTTATTGATTAAAATGGCGGTGTCGGCCGCTTTTAGCATGGCGACATCGTTTTGACTGTCACCGAGCGCTATTACAGTGAATGGATTGCGATAAGCTTTTTTGAACTGATTTAACAACCATTTTTGTGCAAGGCCTTTGTTGTTACCTTTAGTTAGATGAATGAAGCGACCACCAACAAGCACTTCGTATCCTGCTTGACTCATTGCCTCTATCAGACCTTGTTTCTCTTCATCACTGCCAGAAAAGCAAATTGGGTCTGAATATTGACGCTTTAAAGCCAGTTCGCTTTTATCAACGGGTAGCCCTGTTAGTTCGGCTATTTCTTGTGCACTAAATTGACTAAATAAGCGCACACAATGGCTAAATTGACTGGCATATTGTTTAAGATCTTCATGCAATTTATCGGTGCTTTGTGTCATCGCAAAACGCCAATAACCTTGATACTCATCACAGCCAATCGGCTTTACTTTAAAATAATCTTTCGGGATATAAACGGCCGCGCCATTTTCCACAATAAAGGGTTGGTGATGATTTAAAGCTTTTTGAATATCAGTGACTTCTGCAAATGTTTTGCTGGTATTAAAAATGACATTGACACCGGTATCATTCAACTTAGCCAAAAATGGTTTGATCACCTCACATTCGTAACTATCGTGATCAAGCAATGTGCCGTCTAAATCAGTAAAAATAAGTGGTTGAGCAATTTGGTCAGCGAGTAGTTCCATTTTGGTAATATCACGCTCAGTATCAAGCAACAATAAAGCATCAACACTGTGCGCAAGAGTGGCTAAGTTTTCACGCGTAATACGTTCAAAATGAGAGATAAAACGCTTTAAACTCACTTCATCAAACGTGCCCTGCCCTTGGCCTTTTTTGGCAATTAACTTATGCTCTTGCTCTAAGCGCCAAGCATACACATCTTCAAATGATGGCGCTTTTAACATAATGGTGTAATCGGCCATTGCGAATACATTTTGATATTCATTTGCTAAGCAGCTATTTACACAGCGACGCCAAATGCCGTCGGCATCTTCTAGTTGTTCTAATTCATTAACTGGAGTTTGCAGTTGATAAGGTTGCTGAGGTGTACTGGCTACACACCAACCTTCAAAAAACACGATATCTACGGGCTTTTGGTTGCTCGGCCACTGGGCTTGTGGCACTGGATCATCGGTTAGCTTATCAAATTGAGGTAATGGCACATCCACTTTACCTGCCAACAAGGCCGATAAGGTTTGCTCCATTAATTGCGTATCATGCGTACCTGGTACACCACGACTGGCAAACAAGGGATGAA
>NZ_JAKGBG010000045.1:0-38888 GCF_021532595.1 Pseudoalteromonas sp. OFAV1 | reverse complement strand
AGGCAATCGTAAGACTAGCCGAGCCAAAAGCTCGATTAGCAGTGTCCAACGAAGCGTCAAAAAAGAAAGGTTAGTAGCTTAGGCTACTATCTTGGAAGCTCGCGAGCTTTAGCTCCGAGTAGTTCACCCTATCGTAACTGACAAGATTTTATTAACGACGGCAAATTGGGTGTATCTGGGAGAACTTGTTTTCGAATAAGAGCTATATTAATTAAATACCTCATTGTTAATAAGCTCACAATCGTTTTGTGAGCTTATTTTGATGAGATTAATACCGATTTCTTTGTGTTACAAAAGAATTTTGGAAGCACTCTTGATTGCTTGTAATTAGTATATGACCGCCTTGTTCATCGATACCGTAAGATGATAAATTATCCGATACACTTTCAATCAACTCTTTTTTGCCAGAAATTTCTTTCCAAATATCTGCTCCTTCAGGATCATTGTTAATTAACCATGATTTTGCTTGTTTAGCTGTTAGGCGAGAAAATGGTACTTTTTTGACTTTCTTTTTGTTCATTGTATTTTCCGTATGGCTTTTATTTGCGTTCTGGTAGAGCGATTCGCTTAATGTACTCGTTATTACTCTGTATCCACTTAGAGTCAATAGGGCCCCAATTGGTTAAGCTGTAACTATGATTTTTGGTTCCACCTTTTGATTCAATAATGATTTCAAAGTCGGATAAAGATTTAAGCGTGTCCTGAAGAGTTCGCCTAGGTAGCTCTGTTTCATTTAATAGTCCGGCAACAGTGTTGGTGCCAGTTGAAATTAAGTAGGCGATATATAGTCGGCGGAAATAATTAACTTTTCTTCCATTAACTTCGCTCATGAATAAGTTTCCTCAAGTTTAATTACAGTGTACATACGAGAAGAACCACTAAAGAACTCTTTTGCGCAACGTTTAATATGTTCGTCACTACAACCTTTTAGTTCTGGCATATATAACTCTACAACCGCACGTTTTACCGATAGGCGGTCATTATGAATACCAAACTCATGGCTAAGGCCAACAGGTTTGAATTCAATTTTTTTGCTTGAATCATAAGCATGACCTCTTTTAATTGGCGTTAAACGAGCAGCTGTATATTTATGCATAATAGTAAGTTCTTTTCTATTTATTATGAAATAATTGTAGCACATACTTTACGTGTTTAAAAGCTTGGGGTGTATTTAATTTTAAAAAGATATGTTGTGGAGGCAGTGACTAAATAAGGAGTGTGGTTATTAAAGTTCTAATAACCACAAAATATAGAAAGGACTATAAGTTAATTACAAGCGCTCATCATGCGGGAAACGGTACGTTTTTCAGAGGGCGAATAGGTTAAGTCATACTTGTTCATTATGTAATCGAATTTTTTAAGATATTCACATCGAAAAGCATGATTAGGCGGCATCCAATCAGTAGGGCCTTTATCACTTTTTGTGCGATTCAATGAAGATTCTACTAAAAGAAGGTTTTCAGGATCATTGGCGAATTTTTTCTTTAGTTGTTTTGAGAATTTACTTCCGCCGTGACCATGAGCATATGATAACGGTACGACATGATCTAAATCTAAGTCTCTAGAATTTGTAAATAAACTATCTGAATATGGGTCGTACCACTGACCATTACGAACGTAGCATTTCTTATAATTTGTGTACGTAACAGGCTTTTTTGAAGTACTGATCAGAAGCTCATGCCGAAGATTCGTGCAGTCATTGCCATTGTCTATCCAGTGTTCCCAGTCATCGCGATTGTATAGTGAAGTAAATGCGCGGTTCTCTTGTAAAGCTTCTTCTGTCGCCTTAGAGATGTTGTAACTAGCGTTCTTTGGTAAGCGTCCACCAGCATCTAGACAGTCGTCAATTGTCTTATAGGCGGTGAAGTTTTTTGTTTTTACGTAATATGGACTTGTCTGATCGTGACAAATACCAGATTTCGATTGTTTAACGATATCGCTAGCGGCACTAGTGGCCCCCGATAATAGAACAAGAGATAACAATAACCCGGTAATTAAATTTTTCATTAGAATTCCTTTATAGTTCAATACAAGGTTTAACAAATTGCCAATCTTTAATATTGTTAGCTTCAGCTACAGTATTTAAGCGCGATACAAATTCATGCATAAGGTCTGTCTCATCAACGGGTTCGTTTTCGTTGTGTAAACCTAATAGGATGAAGATAAAATCACGAATAAAGCTAAAAGCAGTTTTTTCATCACAATCACGTTCAGAAAAGAAAGTGAAATGATAAAAGTTCACAAGGTTTAGTGCGAGAGAAACTAGCTCATCATCCGATACATTATCCAAGTTACGAGACATAATATATTATCCTTATCTTTGATTTTTAAATAAATACATGGGCTATGAGATTGTTTACCCATGGAGTTGACTTTGTTCTATGCCAGTCCTGAAGTATCTGAGGTAACGTGCTTTTTCTGCAATTAAACATATTACACAAATCCTGAGAGTGCATAGGCATAACAATAAACGACTCTGCTTGAAGTGACTTTGATTTGTAACCTTTATATTTACCACTAAACTTGTCGAACTTACCAATGCTGGTATAAAACATTGAGAATGAATGGGTACTGTTCATTTCATCAACCTCAAAGCAGGGTTTATACGCTTTATATTGGTCGGAGATAGGCTGCGGACAATATTTTACGAAATAATCACGACTGACAAGACTGCTGATATTTTTATGTTCTTTATAGAAGCTAACAACCTGATCGAATCTCTTTTTTAGATTGGCTTCAAACCATTCTGTTACAGCTTTCTCTTCTTTTCTCCAAGCAACTTTAGCCAGTGTGTCGATAATACAGCGAAGATTTGCATGAAGTGTTGCATTGTATGCTTTCTTAATGTCTTCCTTATTGCCAAAGGCATTAGTTGGTTTTGGCAATAGATTGACACCAACTTCTTCAAAGTTGTCAGAGATATATTTCTTGACGCTGCTCGGTTCGGTTGAATACTTACTTGTGTATTCATCAGTGTGAAGCATGTTTATTAAATCGAGCCCAACAAAGCGCTGTTCATTATTTTTGGGGTCAGACAGCAAAATGTCTATTGATACATCTTTAATAAGCTCACGATACCATTTTGCATTTAAAGAATTTTTAGGAATAAGGTTTTCTACAATATCTTCGAATGTATTATGTTCAATTTCAAATTTTGGTGCCCATTCAATGAGTCCCGTAGATTGCATAGAAAGTTGACTATGTTCAATTAATTCGGCGGATGAGGAATACTCATCTAAAGTAATGTCGTCAGCCAGAATTCCGGTCAGCTCTAATGACATAATAAACCATAACTTTTGTTTATTACTTAAAATATCCAAGGTCGCAAATTTGAATGAAGAATCCAAGGTCTCGGTCATGCCTTTAGACAAAACTTTCCAATTAGGGAAGTGCTGGCTTGGTACACTGTATTTATTGTAAGAAATGTCAGCTGTCGATTGCTGGTCGCTAACCATGGAATTGGTTTCGAGGTCGAAATAGGCCTTATTCAGTACAAATGCTTTAATAGGCGTGTAGTAAATAATGATATTTGCAACTTTATTATGTGATTTGTTAGATGCGACGAATCCAACGTGTATCCCATAAGGAATTTCCTTATTAAGCAATGCTCGTTCTAGCTGAAAGAACGAATTGAAATGATATATGGCAGATGAAGGTTTTGCTTTAACCGTATCTTGCTTATCGGCATAGTTATAAATCCAGTTAACATTCAGCTCAGTTGCAAATAAGGCATCTCTAAGAAGCAAGACACAGTCATTGCGAGAAATCATGTTCTTGTCATCACTTGAGAAATATCTATTGTTAATTGTGTTTAGGAATGTATTTAATTGTTCTAAGTAGAGGCTGTCTGTTTCACTTTTTAAAGTACTGAAAGAATCAATCCACTGCTTAATGTCACTGTTGTTCAAGAGAGAATTTACATTAAAACTCACATAATTAGAGGATGCATTAAGAAGCTCAGTCAGGTATGAGCCAGCGACAAAGAGTGTTGGATCCAGCTCTGTTAGTTTTTGAAGTAACTCAGCTGTTGAGCTACGGTAAAAGCATTCACGGTCATCCCATTTAATAAGCGGACTATTAACTAAATTGAAGAAAGTTTCACTCAGTTTTCCATAGTCATTTATATACATAGGGGATTCCTTTACGCTGCTTTAATATGTATGTATTATAATCGAAATTAAGCAGTAAGACAACAATTGCTGCAAAAAAAGATATTTTATTTTATTTATTATCGATGTTTGTAATTAGTGGCTTAGCTGCGTTCTGGAGAGTGATCATGTTTAAGGTTTTATTATTTATTGCAAGTGCTGGCTTAACATTTGTATCGTCGGCAAACGATGAAACATTCTTGCCGGGGGAACAAGCCATTAATGCAAGTGCTAAAAAGGAATGTGTTAGTTTACCTGACTATAAAATTACCTATGAAGGGCCATTAACATTTTACGGAACTAGCCTTAAGGAAAGCATTGAAAACGAGAAGTTAAACGTTCAATCAAGCTCAATAAGTCCTATGGTGATGAACTTCGAATATGAAAAGCCAGTATCTCTAACGGGTTTCGAATGGTTCTTTAGAAGCTCTGAATTAGATGGGCCTGTTCTTCCGTCACAAATTGAATTGTATATATTCGATGAAAAAATTGGCGAATACACATTTCATGATTCAGTGAACAAACTAAGTATTACGAATGATGGCAAACGTATGCATTTTAATTGGAATAATTCTACACCTGAAGTGACTAACTATCAGGTAGTCGTATATGGTCCTGAAAAGTCTTCAAGTACAAATATGATACAATATTTTGTAATGTATTAATCAAAAGAGTTAATTAAGTATGGCTAAGTTATCAAACTTGGTTGAACAAATGTTCGCCACATTCTCGCCTGCTTTAGCTGCGAGTCAAGGCGAACGGTCTTGACTTTAATGAAGTAGGAATTATTATGTACTGTATATGCATACAGTTAAATAGAGGGCGATTTGTTAACCGGTATTCGTTTTCGTGCCAACCCAACATCATATCAAAAACTTGTACTTAATTTTTTATGGGGTAAACGCCCTTCGAAAGCTTAATATCTAATGATGATAATCCGCCTTGTACTGAAATTTCAGAAAAATGTGCGCTAGGGCAAGGTGCCATGTCAGTTGCATTAGCAGAGAAAGCACCAATTAAAATTGTAATATTACCAAGATTTCGAACTGCGAATGTGATTGTGTGCTGCGTCATGGCCCTGAATTCCGATAATTAGTATATAGCACTAAATCAGTAACAGGGCGCATTATCAACCTTATTTGATAAGATGGGTAATATCACAATACGCATATGACTTAGTGTACGCAAAATAACGGTCATCAATTTGAATGATGTCACCAGTCGTCATGCTTGTATGAGATAAGCCTTGTTTCTGGATTAATTCACGAGCTTCGCCTCTAGGGCTCCAAACTTCAGCTTGGAATTTACCGAAAATATCACTGCATACTTGGCTACAAACTACTTCATCGTTGGTGTCACACTTAGGGATGTATAAATCACCTAATTCTAGATGAGTCTTGCCTAATTCAAGAGAAGGAATATCATCAAATTTTTCAGCCATTTCTAATGAGAATTCAATGCTTTGATTTGCGTAATAGCGAAATGCTTCAGGGCTCATATACCAAAGTGTAACTTTTGAACGACTGTCTGGGAAAAATGCGTCTAAATTCATAACCGACCTAACCTTATGTTTTGTTGATGTATGCATTATGGCAGAAAAATTAGAAAATAGCAACAGTTTAAGCAAAAAAAAGATATTAAATGCAGTGGATGCGCCTTACTATAGTCTAGCCGACAGTTTGCTCCTTACGAAGTCATAACCATCTTTGGTGAGCTGATATGAGCCCTGAGTGACACTAACTAGGCCTCGATTAACCAGTGAGTCTAAGACATGGGATGTTCTGAGTCGATTTGTTTGTACCCAGCCACAACCTGCCTTCCAACCTTTATATCGGCACAATGCTAAAAGCACTTCTTTTTGAACTTGACCAATTCCTAATACATTAGCTAGCATATTATCTCCAAAATCGTATTTCGTTCTTGGTGCCATAAAATAAGGCACCAAGAATATTGTTTGCTAAGCCTTCAAGCTTTCTAGTTCAGCTTCAAAGTCCTTAAGCTCAACGTATGCAATTACGTAGTCCTTCATTTCACTTTTGTAATGAAATCCACGGTTATCAGCGTTACAAAGAAAGGTTTTACGACCTTCTTTTACAATTTTTGTATATCCGCTTGCATATTGCTGGTGGATTAAATCAAGCGCTTCCTCGGGGTTCGAGTATCGATCAGCTACCTGTTCAGCCTTAAATTTAAGGACTTGCTTAGCACCACGAATGTTGCGGTGTGCAATGAGTTCATGAAGAGAAATTCCGCAAAGCTGTACAATGAGGTTATCAATAGCCGTAGCCGTTAGAACAGGTTCAACATCGAGTAATTTACAAAACGCCTTCTTGGTTGAGTCATTAAAGCCCTTACCGTGTGAAAGTAAGTCTGAAAGTAACAAAGGAAGCTTCTCGATCATAGCGAAAGCAAGTTTCTGGCCCCAGCTAGTTTTTGCATCGGGATTGCCATAGACGACAGAGTCAACAGTGTTACGTATTTCTAGTTCTGTAAATTGAGTTTTCATATATATCTTACCTTGTTTGTTTAACTTTGATAATTATTACATAAAAAGATATTTTAATCAATATTAAAATAGGAAAACAATCAAAAAATTTCATTATGGAGGATTCTTTTTATGGTAGTAAAAGGCATTCTCAAGGGAAGGAGAAATATTGGCTATATTGGAGAAATAGCTTTTGTAACTATCGCTTTCTATTTTAAATCCAAGAGCAATACCAAAACAATCAGTTATAGTTAAAAGACGCCCTTGTATCAAAATTTGACGTTCAGAACTTTGAACCTCAAAGCGTTTTAGGTCTGTATGATTAATTTGCTCAACGTCACGGAATTTCCTGCTATTGATTAGACTTTTAACTAATTCTCGTGAAATTGATTCATAACCTAAGACTAGAATTTTCATTTAAGTGTGTGAGCTTGAACTTAGCTTTTATAGCCAAGTTCATGTAGTAGCCAATTTCGTGTTTGTGACACGTTAGAAAGATGCTGTAATTTCTCTGCAAGTTCAGAGAATCCTGAATCTTCAAGACCTTTTAGTGTCTCAGCACTTAAACAAAGTTCAGATACACTATCACAAAGATGTTCTTCAACTGCGGTTAAAGGGGTATCATCGAACTCAGGTAGTTTTTCACCCACGTTATGGTGTGCTACTTCAATTAATACTTTTTTAATGTTGTTATTGATTTCCATAGTGGCTCCTAGCTAGCAAATGCAAGTTGAGTAGATGGTTTTAATGATTCAATTTCTTCATGAGGCAAACGGCCTGATGGTATATTAAAAGATTCAATTTTAACGCTACAGACACAAGCCTGACGCATATTTTTCTTGTTATGCAAGACGACATACCCATGCTTAAAATTAAGCGCCATAGGGAAGCAACTCTGTGTATATTTATTCTCGGTAATTAACGCTACCTTTTCAAGATCAGTTATAGATTGAAGATTGTCGGCAACTTGGGTGATCTTTTCATAGCTTATGCGAGAAACAGGCATAAACTCTGTGACAGGAGTTAAAATAACCTTACCATACTGGTTAGAAAAAACTGCACTTTGAGTACTCATAATCGACCTTATGTTTTTATAAATCTGCATTAATTTTAACAGTATACTGCCTTTAATGCAACATAAAAAAGATATTCCCATATTTAAATATGAGAATATCTTTTTATACAATTAATCAATAATTGTATAAATAGCTGAGATTTCTTCTTTAGAAAACGGAAGTGCCGACTTGATAGAAAGTAAAAGTCTTAAATCTTGATAAACATAACTTAAGCGCTCAATTTCACTTTCAAGCTCTGCAACACTTGAGAAGCCAAATTTCTTCTGCTTTTCATCATCATTAATCATGCTATCGTACTGCCAAACAAGCATTTGAACAAATGACATAAATGATGCATAAAAAGCTGCTCGCTCTGTTGTTTTAACCATATGATGACAAGCTGGAAATTCAACTGGACTTTCCGAGTCAAGTAATGGGTAATGTGTACTGTCGTCAAGACGTTCATCGTCAAGCTTAACTAGAGTCAGATTGAAGTCGATGTATGATGCTGAACGTTCAACTTGCTCAATGTATTTGTGAATTGCGTTACTAATCGCAACTTCGTACATTGGAACATTTTTCTTTAGGATAGCATCTGCATAGTTGCGAGTAGAAAAAACAACTTTAAGAGCTTCAAGTGTTTGTTGAGAAAATGTCATGTCATTACCTAATTGATTTGTTTAATTAAGGTAATTATAGCACGTTTTTTGCGTGCCGCAATATCTTTTTATGTTTTGTTTGAAAGTATTTTCCAATCCTCTGATTTAAATTCGTATAGGAAAATTTAAATCAGAGTGTATTGCCTTATAGAATTTTTTCTAAGGTTCAAAAGTATCGCTTTCTGGAAGTCTAGCTGTATGAAACTGCGCGTCACAACTTTCCTTATTTAATTGATAGTACAGCCTAGCTTTGATCCGCATCATAATGGCTTCAGTGGCATTTTCAGGGTTAAGATACTCTAAGTCTGACAGTTTATAATCCTCAAGCTTAGCGGCAAGTTGCTTGTTGTTGAGCTTGTCGAGCTCTTTAGGATCTAAATCTTTTAATGTGTGTTCTTTAATTTTAGATTCAATTTTTTTTGTTAATGCATCAACAAACATACGTTCCAAAGAGTGATTCAATTCATATCTCTTTTTATTCTTGCCTGTGAGTAATTGAACGGCTATTTGGTCGGCTTTTTCTCTTTTTTTGTCACTTTTGTCAGGATCTAAGTAATCGGTAAAATCATCACTTATGCCAATTTTATTAGCTAGTTTTTTACAGTAGGTTTTTAGATTTCCAGACTGGGCTAATTGACTTAAATTTTTGGAAATATTGCTACTGTGCAAGTGAAGTTTTAAAAGTTCGTTTTTGTTGTGTTCAGGTTTTCTAAATCTATGTGTTGTAAACTCTTTGAATCGTTGAATACTGCGTTCAAGAGCATCAGGGTTACGATCGAATTCGCCTGTCGAGCCACGTGCTATCATATCAACTAATCGTATGCTGAATTCTTTATAGACATTTTCGGTTTGAATTTTCTTTAAAGCATCATGATAAGCGTCAACATTTAGAGAAAATACTTCTTTTTTTCCTTCGTTGTAGTCTCTGAAGTCCTTAAGAATAAATTCGGCATCAGTCCCTAGTGCTTTGATCATCTCTTTTGCAAAGGCATTAGGGGAGTTTGTTTGCTCAGTCATTAAGTTGGCGAACTTATGACTATCGGATAGAAGGTCTTTAATAGTATCTCTGTTGAATGTATTTTCTTCTTTTAGTCGTCTGGCAAAAGGACTGTTGTCTTTATCAAGATCACTAAGTATTTGAAATACGAATAGGGTTTTTGATGCATCTTCTTCAGTTACTTGAATATATGGTTTATCAAATCGGCCAAAAAATGATGGTAATGATGACGCTATGCTTTTCATCGCTTTTTTTATACGAAATTCCATTTGCGAGTTGGCGAATGAAAGTGCCTGTTTTGTGCCTTTTCTTGAATAGAGTTTTAGGTGATTGTCTGCTGGGTATTCAAAATCACTTAGTTCATTTTGTATATTGCCAGACAATAAGCTAAATGTTTTATTTGATGATTTATCATTTACGTACTTATATAACGCATAACCTGCCAAACCTGCTGCAAAAGGTAATACAGTAGGATCATTGCTTGAAGAGTAGACCGAAAATCCAGAGTATAGCACAGCACTTGCAACTGTCATAAACTTAAAATTTTTGGGCGACATTAAGCTCAAGAAATTTGAAGAGTAGCGGTCAGAGCTCGTTTTAGGAGAATTGCCGTACTTCTCGTTAATTGTTTCTTGAGATTCTGGAATCTTAGGGAGTTTCTGCATAATATAATAAGCCTTTTTTTATCAGTCTAAGTTTATTATACAGGAATGTCGTTTTAACTTATGGCTCAAAAGAATTATTGTCTGGATGTGCAGCTGTATGAAACTGCGCGTCACAGCTTTCTTTATTTAATTGATAGTACAGCCTTGCCTTGATCCGCATCATAATGGCCTCAGTAGCGTTTTCAGGGTTAAGATACTCTAAGTCTGACAACTTATAATTATCAAGCTTAGCGGCAAGTTGCTGGTTGTTAAGTTTATCAAGCTCTTTAGGATCTAAGTCCTTCGAAGTGAATGCTTTTATATTGGATTGAATTTTCTTTAGGAATGAGTCAACAAACATCCGTTCAAATGTTCGGTTCAATTCGTATGTTTGTTCGTTGTTTCCTGTTAGGAAGTGAGCAGCCAACAGGTCGGCGGCTTGTTTCTTTTTATCTTTATTATCAGGATCTAAATAGCCAGATAAATCGCCTCGAAGTCCGATTCGGCTTTTGAATGATTCACTTAGAGAACGTATATTTCCTGTTTCGGCTAACTTATCTAAGTTTCTGATAATATCATTACTGTACTGAGAAAGTTTAATGAGTTGGTTTTGGTTGTGTTCGGGACTGCTAAACCGTGATGTCGTAAATTCACTAAAGCGGTTTCGAACACGTTCAAGTGCTTTAGGGTCTCTGTCGAGCTCGCCAGTTGAACCACGTGCCATCATATCGAGAAACCTCATACTGAATTCTTTATATACATTCTCGGTTTGAATGTTTTTCAAAGCATCATGATAGGCGTCAACCTGTAGGAAGAATACTTCTTTTTTGCCTTTGTTGTACTCTCTGAACTCTTTAATGACAAATTCGGCATCAGTCCCTAGCGCTTTGATCATCTCTTTTGCAAAGGCATTAGGGGAGTTTGTCTGCTCAGTAACTAAATTGGCAAACTTATGACTGTCGGATAGAAGGTTTTTAATAACATCACGGTTGAATGTATTTTCTTCTTTTAGTCGTCTAGCAAAAGGGCTTGAATCATTATCTAGATCACTCAATAACTGAAAAACAAACATAATTCGCGAAGTGTCTTTTTCTGACTCTTGAATGTATGGCTTATCTAGACGTCGATGGAATGAGGGAATGATTGACGCATATTTTCGGGCGGTTTCAATCATGCTTAATTTTATTTCAGAATTGGCAAATAAAAATGCTTGTTTCGTGCCTTTTCTTGAATATAACTTTAAATGGTTATCAGCAGGGTATTCAAAATCATTCAATTCGTTTTGAATGTTGGCCGACATTAAACTAAATGTTTTAGCGAAAGATGGCCTCGTTAAATACTTATGAAGGGCATATCCTGCTAAGCCACCAGCAAAAGCAGAGGTCGCATTGGATGGTGAAATAAGTGTTTCGCTATTTACAGTATTACTTGCAAACCCTGATAGAATTGCACCACTGGCAATAGACATGAACTTATAGAACCTTGGTGAAACTGATCCTATAAGATTAGCCATATAACGCTCATCTCGGGTAGTAAGTGATTTACCGTATTTTTCCGAGATGACGTTTTTAGGTTCAGGAGATGTGGGCAATTTCTGCATAATAAAAAAAGACCTTAATTCATTTAATCTAATTTTATTATACAGGAAAGGCTAATTTATGATTTTAGTCATCGGAATCTTGGAATTTAAGTTCAAAATCTTCATTCTCAAGTTCAGCAATATTTTTAATGCCTTGGTTAAAATCATCTAAAACAGCGCTTCGAACTTTGCGAATTTTTTCTTTTGCTTTCTCAATATACGCTTCTGGTGATTGGCCTTTTGGTACAACGATTCTGTATGAATCGTAAATTAATCCATCAATTAGGGTGCCGATTTCATCAACTTTTACATTGAAGTTAGAAAGGCGTTGTCCTTGAAGAGTAATGACTTTATCGCCAGCACGAAGAACGTTTATATTTTGGTGAACTTTAATTTTACAATCTGATTTATTAATCTTTTTTTCAGTAGCGCGGTCAAAATTGGTTGTTTGAAATGTGATAACCGTGAGCTTGTCATCGCGCTGATATGAAACGTTTTGTGATTCTGACATATTAACCTCTTACTTTATTTAATTCATTATTTATAAGATTAATTCTATCAACCTTATCGGGCATAGAATTGTCATAAGCTTGGTTTAGTTTTATTACAGTCAAAACCAAATTTATGTGATCGCTTGCTGGGCGCTGTGATAGCTCTCTCAGCAAGTCTTGATACCAAACAATACCGCTAAGGTTATGTTTGGTAATTAACAGTTTTATTTGACTAACTGGCGGTGTTTTTAAGGCAAATGAAAGAGGATCATCAGACACCATTTGATTAACAAAATCTTGTTGAAATTCGATGTCTGATTCAAACATATTATAACCTTAAATGGTGCTTACAGCGTTGTCAGATGACTTTTGATGGATAAACACAGGTAAGCCTAAAGTTAGCTTCAAGTGCTTGCCTAATTCTGTCATGAACGCTTTTAGTGCATCGGTCTCATTGACGCTAATCGTGATGTAATTATCGGCACTAGAAACATTGTCTAAATACAATCCTGCATCATAGTTGTTATTTGTCATCAAGCTAAGTGAAGCAGGATCATGTGGAATTGGGTTTTTACTTGAAACTTGATTTCCAGCAATGCCGAAGCTGCTCATATCAGTTTGTTTATTCGATTGCGTTGATACAAATAACTTAAAATGGGTGCGAAGCGTTTCATGCTCATTGCCTTCGTATATTGTTGGCGAATAAATAAAGTGATTTGGTTTAGCATTGTTAAGGATTAGTGGAAGTGGTTTGTTTAGTTCAAACTGGGCAATATTATGCTCATGGTACGAGTGAGTTACCTGCTTTTTAGCAAATTCTAAAACCGCATTCGAAATGCATGCAAGCGAATGTGGCTGGCCATTATTAGCAGTTGTGTTATTGACGTAAAGTGTGACTGAGCTTGACATTGGTAGTTCCTTCTAATGAGTTTTGAACATTTTATTGTAAGTGCTAAGAATACTTTTATGCTCGTTGGATTTGAGTTTTAAGTAATCACAGGCTCTAAGGATAGTGTCGATATCTCGAACCGTATCCATCACCATGTTAGCTAATGAAATTGTTATGCTGCCTTGGTTTATCGAGACAGCATTCGTTTTAAATGAATTAACGGGTAACGCCATAATATTTACGTTAGGCACTTCAAGAATGTAATGTGTACCATGGCCGTTTAACTTGATTCGGATCACGGATTTGTCTTTGCGCTTCATTGGGATAAATGAAAGGATTTGCTCAATATCATCTCTGGCAAAATCAAGGCAGTATGTACGTAGGAACAGTTGACCTAGGTAATCACGTTGCTCAGTCGCTATCTCGTTATGAATCATGGTTAAATGCCCATTAATTTAAGTACGTTCAGTATACCACAATAAGCCTTAATTGCAACATAAAAAGATAGCTTAATAAAAGTGTTATTGACATGTTCTTTACTATGTTACTATTTACCATATGCATATTTACCGTTGAATGTATGCGAAAGATAAATTATATGTGAGGTTTTTAATGAAATTACTATCAAGTATGCTGGTGGTAGCTACAATTGTTAGCGCCCCTAGTTTTGCTAAGAATCAATTGCGTTTTGATTCTATCGTTAATGCTGAAATTAAAACAGAAAAGTCGGCAGGTGATGAAATGCCAGCAGGTGTTACATCGAGCTTGTCGTACACATTTCATGGTGCTTACGATGGCGAACGCACGATTTATAATACTATTTCTCAAAATGATGAGGCATGGTTGCAGAAAAAAAGTATCTTTGCTGATTTAATTTTCACTTATGAAGAGCCTGTAACTGTATCAGGTTTTGAGTGGTATTATGATGAAGGCAGTCCCAATAGAAGTAAGTATCCGCGAAATGTGGAAGTTCAGTTAAAAAATTCGTCTGGCCAATGGGAGTCAGTTTTAACGTTAAATCAAGTTCTTCAGCGTGATTTATTTCAAACAATTAAGATTGAGCCTGTAACAGCAAAACAAATTAGGTTTTACTTTACAGGTCGAACAGACAATAACGGTTACACGGCCATACAATATTTCAAGCCTATTTAAATGGAAACGCCCTACACATAGGTGATAGGGCTTTTTTAATTCTAAAATTTAATGTTAGGGTGTTTATTTTGTTGTTTCAGTAGTATCTGCAAGGATAACGTTTTTGCTTTCTTTGGGTTTAACGACTAACTCATAAAAGGCATGAATAAGCGCGTCCTTTTCGCTTTCAAAAGTACCGTAGTCCTTATTAATAACTTTATCGACAACAATATAGTAGCAGTTACGCTCGATGTCCTTAGAAAGGGGAGAAACGGCTTTGTAAGGAATAATATTACTATCTTTAGCCCAACTTAAAATGGTATCGAGCTTGTAAACTTCTAAGTAGCTTAGCGCATCTGATTCAGGATGTTCTGAAATGAAGGCCACTTCATGCGGAACTAGTGTGTTACGAATTGCACACACTTCTTTAACAGGTAAGTCATTCAATAAGTCAGCAAGTAAAGAAACGGTCGTATTAGTTTCCTCACTGAAGTGTAAAATGTTATTAGTCATTAGCAGTCCTTTTAGAAGTTGTTCTTTTTGATTTGATAACGTAATTTTAGCAGATGCATGCACTAATTGCAACAAAAAAAGATAGATTTATGAAACCAAAACAACTTCTTTATGTAAGAAAGCAGCAAACATCTTCCTATGCGACTTAGTAAGTAAGTGGTTTAATATCTCGCCGAAATTATCTGCAATGATATTAAATGCATGCATATTATTAGTTTGATCTGCCAAGTCAGAATCCGTAACACTCAAATCTTCAGGATGTCGATACAAATTATTCAAATCCGTTGATGCAGCAAGAGGGTTATCAAATTGCATTCGATTAGATATTATTTTAAGTACAGGAATACGAATAGCATCACTGGTATTTTCAATGACAGATTTTAAAATAAGACTGCATACGATATTATTGATGTTTGAATTAATATCCATACGAATATCGCCCCACATTTGCTTGTGAGGCGCTCCCTGTTAGATGTTAGCTTTTGCTCTATCAGCAAGAGTTCTTGTATCAAATAAAACTTGGTAATTATCTTCAAGTCCATCTAGCGTGTTAATCAATTCGTCAAGTGCATCCTTACGAGTTTCGAGTGCGTCCCACTCCTTGCTTGTAAGCCCTTTATTGCACTGTCGATTACACAAAACGCTTTTGATTTTAGCTTGTTCATCTTTAAGTTCAGCTAAAACTTGAGTGATTTTATGTTGATTTTGAATTGTATTCATGATTTTAACTACCTTACCTGTTTGATTAATTATATAATATCAAAAAGAGGCAGTAATTGCAACAAATAAAGATATTTTAAGGAGGTTTTTATGAAATTTAAGGCACTATTGCTACTTGCATTTTCAATGAATGTTTATGCTGGTGGCGTCACAGAACTACGATTCAAATCATCCTTGAATGGCCTTAGTTTATATCAAGAATCAAACAAGTCTGATACAAATACGAAGCCTGTCATCGGTGATGTGTTGATACAGAGCGTTAATGGCTACTGGGGTAATGATGGCGTGTTAAACGGAACTTTATCTGATGGAGTAACAGACTTATACGGCGGTGATAGTTGTTTAAATTTTTATGCTTCAAAAAATACAATGACTATAACTGTACAAACAGAACTATTCCTTGGTTTGTATGGTAATGATCCGTATCCGCAGTACAATGGCGAATTGAATTTACTCCTGAAAACAGACAAAGGAACAGAATTGATATCAACGATAATGCTAGACACTCAACCTGTTTGGTTCAGTACAGCATTAAAGCCCGAAAATGAGTATGTATTGTCTGGGGTAGGTGATGTTGTATTTTGTGAAATGTATGTAAAATAGCCACAGTTCATAGAATTTATCTGAGAATCTGTAGAATGGCTTGATCGCACGAGTTGTTGAAGTCGTTTTTGGGACATGGTCATTCTTTAATTGTGCACAAGAAGATCGCGAAAGCTGTTATGAAATCGGATATTGCTAGGTACAGTTTTATTTCTTGTAAATAGTTCCCAAATTTCTTTATTGGAGTATCCATTCAAATTTTGACCAGTATTCTTGAATGCGAGAAAGAATTTTAAATGAGGGTTCTGAATTGCGCACTGGTATAGTTCATCTATGTTGTCAGAGATCATGTTTTTACTCACGCTACGCCGACCGTATCTCTGATAAACAATTCCAGTCTCTTTTTCTAAAAATCCCGGCGTTAAATTTTTAGTAATTAGCCCGTATGTATTGCCAACAATTCCTCTGCCTCCACCATAGGGCTTTGCACCAAAATTACGCGCGGTTAAGGCTGCTCCAGCGCCATTTTTAAATTCAGGGTTAGCACCATAAACAAAGATATTATTTCCTGTCATTGAGGTTATTTCATCACCTTTCCAGAAATAGTAAGTTTGACTCATGGTACTGACCTAGTTTTATTTAAATTGACATAATAGAATTCAGATGTAAAAGAATATCGCGCTGGAGTGAATCAATAGGCGAGGTAAAATTAGAACATTGAATTGCTTCAGCAACAAGTGATTCTGGACTAACCTGCATAACATCAAACTCTAATGCAATTTTGCACGTTAGATATTTAAGTTTCGAGGATTCAGAAATATAAGCATCAGTAATATCAACGGATTGACAGTCAGGTGTTCGCTCTTCGAAAGTGTCGATAGAGTTCCAGCTATTCTTAAGCTGATCAAAGACAAAAATTTCATCGTCTATCTGTTTGCAGGAAGTTAAGTGCTTATAAATTAATGCACACTCTAAGCGCACAGCCATCAAATTCGTGACTAACAAAGGAATGTGTTCATGCGAAAATAGCACATCTTCATAATAAAATTCGTTAGGAAGGCACCCAAAAGCGTCGATATGGTCGAATTGATACTCATTTAGTAACTCACTAATGCTCTGTAATAAAGGTTTATCTGGTTCGTCATCTACAACTTGATGTAACTCGAATTCTGAAACCTCAGAGTTTGGGCAAGCGCTGATCAGGCCTTTACGGCATGCTTCAATTTTAGCTAAATCTGCTTCGCAATTATCATTTGCAGTTAAAAGTAATGCGCCATTAAACCACAAACCAACCTGCGAGCCATGAAGTGCTGAATTGATGGTGAAAGTAGAAATTGTATTCATATAATCGACCTTATTAAAGTTAAGATAATTTTACCACACTGACCTAATTATTTATAGTACGTACTGAACCATAATCTTCTTTTTGATTTACTCATTTGACGGAACTATTTCATTGATTAAATCGTAGTCCCAAATATTGAACTTCACCTCTTTTTGAGATTCAAGATCTATGTAAGAACAAAAAACATGAATCCTGTTATTAATATTGTATACATCCATCTCTGTAATAAGTTCTTTTACAGCGTCAAAATCAATGACAGCGTTCTTTTGATGTTCAATAAATGCTTCAAGCTCTTGTTCCGTTCGCTGGGCAAGATGTGGCGGGTTACGGTAAGGCCACAAACTGAATTTTTTATTGTTAGCAATAAAAGAGTCAATAGCAAGTTGAAGTAATTTGCAGTCCTCTTTAGAAATCGTATTGACGTCGCATCCAGTACAACGAACGGTATAAATAGGACAACCATCAACAATGGCAAAGTATTGCTGTGATACATTTTCATACAATGGATAATTAACACCATTGTATGAAAATAGTAGTGGCTTAATTTTAGTTTTAGACATTCTTGTCTACCGTGAAGCTAATTTCAGTTTCATCTGGGTTATATTCAGAGTTTTCTAAAATTGGGTAAAAATCCATGCTCTTTACTATAGAAATGGCGTCATTAGCGGAACGAGCTGTAACCTTTACTAAAGTATCAGCAGAAATAACATTGCCAGAAACGTCAGAGATGTCCCATATGGTATCTAAATCAATAAAGGCACCATCATTGTGTTCAATTTTAACGCGAACAAGTACTTCGTATTCTGGAGGCCCAAATTCAACAAGGGTATCTAGTGCATCACAAAAATCTTCAAGGTTAATTTCAGTTAGGAAACTAGTTAAACTTGTAATGCCACCATCTTCATTAATGACTTCATTTTGTTCGGTTATGTATTTAACTGCGTAACCATCTAATAGAATTTCTTTTCTAAAATCATCTTGAGCATCAAGGCTGAAATATGACATATCAAGCGCTTTGAAGCTTGAACTATATTCGTTTGTGCCGTGCTTCTCCAAAAGACCAGCAATGCAATCGTTAATAGAATCTACGAGACTTTTGAATTGATGTTTTAGTGACATATCTTACCTTATGGGTGTTTCATAAACTAAGTTTATTATACCGTAGACAAGATAGTAATTACAACATAAAAAGATATTTTAATTCAAGGAAAGAATCGCAATTTTGATTGTTGTGATCAGAGTTATTATAGTTTGGGAATGTTTGCGATGAATCGTGATTGATATTTGGAGTAGGCCAACAAGATAAATCCTGCTGGCCTTACAGGAAGCTATGATCGTAAAACAATAACCTGATACTCGTGGTTTTCTTTTAACTTATTCTTGTGATCTTCAACGAGTACGCCGTCGCTCCACATTGAATCATTATCTTTCAACTTGGTAGCGCGGAATGAGCCTACAACGCGATCTTTATTTTCAGATAGAAGGCTGATGATTTCATCATTAGTTGTAATGATAACTTCATATTTAACATCTTTAGCAAGCTTCACATCACATGGAGCTCGACGCCCTAAGAAACTACAGTGGCCATTATCTGTATAGAATGTGAAATCTGTGCCAACTATTTTTAAGTGCTCGTCACAATTAGAGTTTTCGTCGAAAGAACCTTTCTCTGTTTGGCCTGAAAATACAAAGCGCATATTAGCACTCCTTGATTAAGATTAAGTGTTGAACACCTGTGCGAAGTTGATTCTTCTTGTCTAGAATAAAGGCACCATCGACTTCAATGACAGAGCGATCATCTACAATGCATGGTGTACCTACAAACATTGATGCGATGTCACCTGTATTATGCTCTACATCAGTTGATACCGTTACCTTGTAGCGTTTATCAATATCTAAGCGCACAGGGCTAGGGTGAGCATTATCAAAGCTTAGAGTGAAATCTGCGCCTTCAATTTTATAGTCATGGGTCTCTGGAGTTGATTTTACAGTGTTTGTAAATGAATGCCCAGTGTAAAAAAGCTGATTAAATAGACCACAAGGTACAACAAATACACCTTGGCTTTCATCACGAACAAGGTAATCACCCGGTTTAACATTGATTGAATCGCCAATTACAATTTCATTACCATTTAAATCGACAAAGATAAATACGTCACCGCCGTCAAAGAATGCAAGCGATTCTTCAATAGCGCCCTCATCTAAGTTGCAAAAAAGCATAATGTCTTTGATGTTAGAGTACTCGGTTTCGATTTGTAAAAATGATAACGCTTTAATGTTCTTTGCTGTAATGGTGTTCATTAGTTCTATCTTGTTATTGTTTATGGGTAAAAGTATAAATTAAGTTTGTTTCAAAATCAATAATTACAACAAAAAAAGATATTAACCTACTCAAGATTTAAAAATGATTCGGGTATATCTTTAAGTGAGATTCGCCATCTAGCAGTACGTTGATAAGCGGCTCTTTACCACTAACGCTAACGTCTTTGTTCTTCTGTTTTGTTACGTGAATAGTGGCGCTCGATAGCTTTTTGTAAATATCAACCAATGATTTTTGTTTGTCATCAGTAATGCCAATACTATGCATTTTCTTGCGAGCCAATTCTGATAGCTTTAAATCAGCACTTTCAGGAATAAAAAAGTGAGTATGATTTATGATTAGTTCAGCATCGTCAGGACTCAGAATGCGCTGAATATAAGTAAATGCTTTCTTTTTTTGTTTGAATTCTAACTCGTAATTATGAAAGACAGAGTTGCGGTGGTTAGCTGCCTTAATCATAATTTCAGACTTAGAGATTATGTTTAAGTTAGTCACTTCACTTAACTCCGAAACGGTGCAGTCGAGGGCATGAGCGGCCTCATGAGCCGTTTCTGCCGAGACTACAGACATTTTGTTAGGGTCATTCGATAATTTTTTAATAAAAACTGAACGGTCAAAGTAAGGATTAGGCACCAAGTTTTGTTCAATAGCCGTTTTAAGAAATTTATAAAAATCATCAGGGCTAATGATAGATAGTAATAAATCAATTTGCTTGTACTCAATTGACTCACTACCTAATCTCTCTGAAATCGATTCCAGAAGTTTCTTTTTTCTAGCGCTAATCATAAATATACCCGTTCATCTTAATAGTTTATATGAGTATTTTAACTCATATATCTTTTTATTGCAACAATATATGTTGGATTTGGTTGGGTTCAATTCAGTTATGTTTATTCTTATTACCTTCAAAATGCTTTATGACAATTAAAGGAACAATTACGGCGTTAGCTAGAAAAAGTAGGCGTAAAGCGAATGAATTAATGGGCTGATTGCCAAACAAAATAGTATGGATCAGGATCAGAATAAATTGGACGACAAACGTAAGAAACACTGCTATCGAGAATTCTTTAAGTAATGGGGTCATGATACTATCTAAAAAATCTGCCCCAATCCAAGGACGGAGGCAGATAGATTCTATTATGCTTCAAAGAAAACTTGCTTTGAAGCTATGAACTTCTTGATGTCTCTCATCACATAGCTGTCATAGTCAAACTTATCATAGACGCCACTGTGGTGCTTACATTGAAGTAATAAAGGCTTATTATCACTAATTAATTGGGTAAATTCGGTTAGGTCTTGAACAGGCACTTTACCATCAGGGGCTACACTCAAGGTTGAGCTCTCTGGCAGTGTTTTTTCGTTATGCTTGTTAAGAATGTCAAGGATCTTCTCTTTATGCTCAGGGCTTTGAGGCACACCAGCAAAGTTAACACTATAGAAATAGCGAACCTGATCGATGTATGAAACCGATTTAGATTCAGAAGTCGAGTGTAATTCATTTACTGGGAACGTGGTGAGTTTTAGTTTCTTTTGAAAAATCTTTGGAAGATCAGAAAAGTAAACGTGTTCACCACTCACAGGCATAATGAGCGGTATTTTATTCGAAAAGAATAGAAAGAACGTTGTAAGGCGTTGCTTACCGTCAACGACAATACAATAGTTTTCATTCATTATTTCAGCTTGGTTTATAACAATTGAAATATGGTCAAGAGGTAAACCTTTAATGAGGGCAAGAAGTAACGCTTGTTGCTCTGGTTCAGTATAAACATAAGGGCGCTGATAATCGGGATTTAAATTTAATTGCCCATCGGCATTTAAATTAAGAAAATGAGCGATTGTCGATTTTGACGATGTAACGTATGTTTCTGATTCAGTTAGTGCGTTTAATTCCATTTCGTTCATTATCGTTATCTCTGTATTTGACTTGATATGATAATTCTACATAAAAAAGATATGAAAGGCAAGAGCCTATAATTGCTTTACTAAAATAAATCTTATTTCACTTATGATTTTAAATAAAAATGATACAATGAACTCTCGTGTTTAAGAGTATTAAGGTTTAATTATGTGTATTTTATCTTCATGCAAAGAAGTTAAAACAGTCAGAATGAAAGGCGTTGAAAATGCGTTTGATGAAAAGGTAATTGATTTCGTTAAGGGCTATAAAAGTGATGTTGAACAATTGAAGGAAAATAGCTACTTTCTGATCGGTGTTGAAAACGAAAATGGACAAGTTTATCGCCATATTGAAGTGAAGAACGAAAAGGCTTTAAACGATTTCATGGAATTTGCTCGTGATAACGGACTACATGGCTACAAAGTACGACCTGACGATTGTGTTATTCGAAGTGGCTACGAGTTTAACGCCATTGTGCATAATTAGGAGTTAGTATGTTCACGAATGTGATGGGTTTCTACATACCGTGTTTGTTGGCATTGATTGCATTCGTGTTCATTCTGCGAGATCAGAAAAAGGTAAGCGCAATCTACCCAGTTAGCTTTCTTGTTTCACTCTGTTTTGCTGGTGGGGTGATGTTTGGCTTAGAGTTAGGTTGGGTTGTAAGAGATGATAACCAAACTAGCTTACACTTGGTTGCGACGTTTCCTTTGATTGTTTTTTCCTATAAGCTTTTAAGAATGGTGGTTAATAAAAAACATTATGACTATTTCAACATTCAATGGGTTTATTTAGGTACATTTTCAACGATGGCCATTTCTGATGTTTTAATGGCCTATTTTCATATTGAAAATGCATTTTATAGCGCTATTGGTGGGGCTGGTATTTATGATGCTCTATTTGTTCTTCCACTTAGCTTGGTGTTTGTTTCAATACTCATAAATAAACAAGTAAAAGGACTAAGCCATTAAGTAGGTTTTATGTGTTGAAACGACATTGAGGCGTTTCGTTAAGTTTTTGTGCTGATATAACGCTCTTCAAGAGCAATTTTGCCAGCTAAAACCATTCTTGTAGGACAGGGTGGGAATGTTGAAACCATCGTTTTAAGCTCATCTAGTTTGGCATTTGAAATTAATTTATTAGCATAAGGGATTAGGACTGTATTTGCTCTTTTAGTTAAAGCAAGACCAGCCTCATTGTGGCGTTGAATGTCTGTGGCAAGTGACTCGATAGTGTCATTTGTTCTTGGAGGACAGCCTTTGCCTGTCAGAGCTAGCCACACAACCCAAGCACCATTAACCATATCCTCTTTAAACCACCCTGAATCATGAACGTATACCCACTCAAAATTGAATTGATGTTCAGGATGAATGGATGTGTACCATGCTTCAAATTCAGCATGATGTTCGTGATATAGTTTTTCAGATTTAGATGCCATAGCTGCTTTTCTCTTAGAAAGTATAAATTTCAGTGAATCTGGATGATAATTAGGATTTGGCCTCAAATATTAAGATGAGGCCAAAATGGTTTAATACATTACATTCGAATCATGTACTGTTGTTACTTCTAGACTGTTTTCATAATTGATGCGACAAACAGAATCTTTATCGATCAGCATTGATAAAGCAAGATCCTCGTCATTACCTGATTCACGCAAAGTCTCTTCCCATAGCTGCTTATTAATAAGGTAATCCGCACTTTCATCTACTAGAGCATGTACATTTCGATTTCGAGAAACCGTTGTGATCTCGGCATTGTCGTTACCGGGTCTAAGGTCGTCAAGGTCGATAGTATCAAAGCGTTGGCATAGGTTATTGTATGCATCTTCAATACCGGCCATGTAATCAATATCGTGAACTACTCGGAGCTAAAGCTCGCGAGCTTCCAAGATAATAGCCTAAGCTACTAACCTTTCTTTTTTGACGCTTCGTTGGACACCGCTAGTCGAGCTTTTAGCTCGGCTAGTCTTACGATTGCCTCCACGTCCACTATCTGACTTAGTTCTGAGAACTCCATCGTCAGACAACTCCGTTCCAGAGTCTAAAATGAGATTGGTTGCCCGTTTCTTTATAACCAATGACGCATTGTTATCTGCATTGTCAGTATTGCCACAGTTACCGCACACAAATAACTCTTGTGATTTACGGTTGTCGGGGTGAGTGTGACTGCATTTAGCGCACTCCTGACTGGTATGGGCTGGATTTATTTTAAATACTGCCTTACCTGCTTGGTAAGCCTTGTATTTGGTGTAAGTCTCTATGATGTGCCAGCCAACGTTTAAAATAGACTTGTTTAGCCCAGCCTTTTGTTTGGCTTTGTTTGACACATACCGACCTTGTTCATCCTGCTTCGCCTTTGGCTTGCGCGTCATGCTTGATGTTCGTAAAGCCTCGAACACAATTACTTTAGCCTTACTATCAACAAGTGAACGACTGGTTTTATGAGCAAAATCATTACGAATATTCGCCTTTTTAGCATGGTGCGTAGCAATGCGATGTTTGGTCTTATTTCTTCTATACGAGCCTTTTTGCTGACGCGCTAGTTTACGCTGTAAACGCTTAATGTAGCGGTCAGATCTGCTCATGTTCTTTTTCTGGTTTTCGCAGAAATCGAACGTTATAGAGCCTGCATGGACAGGAATGGCAACACCACGATCTACACCAATAGTATGTTCTTCCAGATACTCTCTTGTCGAGCCTTGAAGAAATGAAAGGTGTTCATCATTGCTAGGAAGTTCTTCTTCGCTATTGCCGTTTTCGTAGCAGAAAGACACGTAATATTGACCACGCTCTTTACGGATATAAAGCGAGTTTGGGATCTCGAACTTGCTATGAACCTTAAACGATAAGTAGCCAACATTATTAGTCTTTGTGCCGATGAACAGGCGGAGATTGCCATCTTCGCAACGTTCGAAGCTGAACACCTCACGAGTAAGATAGATGCTACCTCGATCAGTTTTAGGCTTACGCTTAGGTCGCCCACACATGCCTTTCATGAATTTTTGGTAAGTCTGATACCAGTTAACTGCGCTGTTGCGGATGATCTGACTAGGGCATCGAGATAACCAAGGAGTTAACTCCTTCGACTTGAATTGTGATGTTTTCTGGTCAATTGGAGCATAAGTGCCCGTTGGATAATACTTACGGGCAAACGTGCGGAAATACTTTTCTTCGTCAACTTTGGCATTCCAAATGCTACGCGCACATCCCATCCACTGGCTAAGTACAAGTTTTTGATATGATGTTGGGTTGGCACGAAAACGAATACCGGTTAACAAATCGCCCTCTATTTAACTGTATGCATATACAGTACATAATAATTCCTACTTCATTAAAGTCAAGACCGTTCGCCTTGACTCGCAGCTAAAGCAGGCGAGAATGTGGCGAACATTTGTTCAAGCTCTACTTGCTCGGGAAGAGTAAAGTTAAGCTTATCAGGGAAAGTGCGAACGCTTACTTTTTCAAGAGCGTCCATTGCAAGGTGTTTAATATTAAACTCGCCGGTTAAGTTAGAAATGAAGGCATATATCATAAAGTCCATGATAAATTGCCTTGCATATGCATAACGGAATAATTGTTTAGTTTGTTTTTAAAGTGCCCAACTAAATATGTAAATAATGTAATAGTCGTGATTAGTGCTGCAATTGCGAGGAAAAAATTAACACTGAGAGAGGTGCTTTCAAATTTGTTGAATAGCGATTTAACAATAAATAGCAATACAAAAGCATTAAACACATTAAAAACAAAACATAGTACAGAAAAAGATTTGATGTTTGATTGTATGTATCGAGCATTTGAATTTATAGATTTGCTTATATTAGCCAATGAATCTTGATTCGAGCTACGAGTACACATTCTTGCGAGTAGTTCTGTACACTTAATTAATGAAATAAGGATTGTTGTTGAGATTAATAATTCAGACATAGTACTTACTCCAATTAGATATTAGCTTCTATATAACGTGAGAATTGCTTTCTTTGGTCAAGTAAGGGTAATGCATCGGTTATTACTGGAAGAAGCTTCTCAAGCGTTTCATATGCAACTTGATGAGGTAATAGCTGATATCTAGAAGGGTCTTTGATAAAGATGTCTAAAATTTCAGCCATAGCGTATTTAAACTCATTGTTCTCAAGAAGAGATAAATGATCATCTTTCGAAAGGCGATTACCTATAATTTCCATTGCTGCAATTTGCGCATAGCGAATGCTACAATCATTAGGGATGCGCAGCTTAATTTCATTAGCTAGCACAGTCCAAAGATGTTCAAATACCTTTTTCATAAGAGTTACCTTTTGTTGATGTGTGTATATTTTACTCTAAGTAGAACAAGAAATCAATATTTAACGCAAAAAAAGATATTAACCAAATTCACGAAAGAGGGTGATTTCACCATTAACGAAAGAGCTCAACTGTTCAGTTAGTTCCATGGACATGCCTTGGTCATCTTGTACTGAATAGCTGTTATCTTGTCTTAAGATTATTTCAATGTTTTGGCCTGTAAGTGGATTAACAGAATTTATTACATTTTCAGTATTCATAAGCTAGCCTTTATCTGTAGGTGAAATTAACGTGTAAAGTGTATATATGCCGACTTCTATGCCGTCTAAGGTGAAACATGATTCTTTACCAGTCGGGTTTTCAGTGATGATGAAGCTATTTGTTACCGCTATAACTTTGTGAGTATCACCATTTTGGTCGATTGCTTGACCATACTCATTTGCCTTAGCAGAACAGAAGATGGGCTTATTCACAATCCAATACCTCACAAGTAAAATTTTTATTTGCTTTGTCAAAGATGCTTGAAAGCATCAGTGAAAGAGAGATGCCACAGAAGTATAGGCACAATGTAGGTAGTTTCAAGCTAACAAATATATTTATATTTGATGCCAGCTCTATAGATAGCTCAACAATAAGTTCAATAGCGAAATAGCAGCTAGTAAGTAATAAACCATACGAAAGTAAAAGTAAAAATCGCATTACGCGATGAATTACTGATGAAAGGGTTGGATATGTTTTACTAATTATCATAATATTCACCTTATGTTTATATTATTAATTTACACCAAAAAAAGATATTGGTAAAGGTGTTATATGAGTTTATTAAAAAAATATGTTCTGACTAACTTAGCTGCATTATCATTGTTATCAACAGCAAGTTTTGCTGCGGAAGGTGAAGGTTTAAAGTTACGATTTGAAACGGGTGTAAGCGCAGAATTGTCTGCTAAGAAGCCTATCCCAGATGAACAGGTAGAACAAGAGTATACAGTAAGTTCTGGAGTTTATTTAACCAAACAATGGTATTCTCAACCAACATTAAAGGACTTTTTGAAGTCACTTTCAGGTTATACCCAAGCTAACTCTGGAGTAGGGTATATTGATTTGTATTACACTTATCCAAAAGACCTTATGATCACCGGTTTTGACTTTCAGTACTACAGACCGGGGTATTCTAGCCAAAATAAGTACCCAAGAACTGTTGATGTATACGTGATCGATCAGGATGGGAATGAAACACACCATGATAGTATTACAGGGATTACTGAACAGGAGCAGATCACTACTTACAGCTTTAGCAATCCAACTCCAAAGTCGAGTAAATTTAAATTTATCTTGAAAGGCGCAGGAACTTATCAAGGCGTGGTTTATTTTGTTCCTAAGTGGAAATAAAAATATCTTTTTATTGATTAATTAGGTTCGCAATGGTATTATGGCTTTAAGTTAATAAGGTTGGTTTTAGTTATGGAAAAGTTAGTCGTTCTAGTTGATTTACATAATGCTTTGTATAGGTATTACAATACACAAGACGCACGAATTATTGATGGCCAAAGAGTTGAAACTGTCTCTGCTTCGTTAAACTTTATTCGTAAGATATCTGAGGGTCACTTTACAGATGTACCTGACAAAGTCATCGTCGTTTCAGATAGCGATGAATTAACTTTTAGGCATTACCTAAGCCCTGAGTACAAGGGGAATAGAAGCCCTATGGATGATGAGCTTAAGTCACAACTTGACTTGTGTAATCAAGCGCTAATGGCCATGGGGATACCTCACTTATCCAAAGACGGCGTTGAAGCTGATGACACTATTGGAATGCTTTCATCATATTATGCGTCATTAGGCTATCGTGTTGTTATTGTGACTGCGGATAAAGACTTTTATCAGCTAATTAACTCAGAAATACAGGTTTATAATCCCCGCAAGAAGCAGATTATTGATACTGATGGATGTATCGAACGACTGATGGTTGAGCCCCAGAAGGTTGCTGACCTTCTAGCTATCATGGGTGATAAGGTTGACAATATTACGGGAGTTAAGGGCGCTGGATTAAAAACGGCGGCTAAGTGGTTGAATGAATATGGTTCTGTTCAAGGTATTATTCTAAACATGAATGATATTGGTGGCGTAGTGGGCAGTAATCTTAAAGAGTCAGTAGAGCATTTAATGACAAATTTGTCCCTAACCAAAATTCAAAATAATGCATTATTTCTTACAGATGCAGATCATGCTCAGATAAATGACGCACACAGAGATGAAATGTTAGTAGCTGAATTAATGAATAAATACAGATTTAAAGCTCTTAATAGTGATTCTGGACAATCATTAGGTATGCAAAATCTACCACCGCTAGAAGCCTATTCTGATTATGTTGAAGTGGACTCTCGAGAGTTTTCATTCTTTTAGGATTTAGTGAAAAATAACTTTGAGATAAATGTCATGTTGTTAGCATTTCACAAGGTTAATTTATGGGTACTATGATATACAATGTATTTGTATAAAAATTGTATAAATTTAACTGTAGTGAGATTGATATGAAACTAAATAACCTCGCGAAGATCGCAAGCTTTGTGTTAGTTGCACCATGTATTTTTAGTGTAAATGCACAAGGTGAATCAGAAGGTGTCCTTTTAAATACACAAGTTGAAACTGCATTCGCAGGCAATAACTTAAGGCTAGGCTTCGGTCATGGTGGTGAAGGTGGCACTAATACTGGCGGCAACGGCGGCAACGGTGGAGATGCTGGAGATGCTGGAGGTGGCTCTGGAGGTGATACCGGCGGCGGTGATGAAGATTCGCCTTTAGATCCGAGTGTCCCTGTTCTGACAGGCCCTGATGGCTTGCCACCAGACCATCCTGTTTTCGATCCAGATAATGAAACTCACACTCTGACATGGGGATGTAGCGATGTTATTAAAACGCCAAGTGGTCTTGATGGCGCGTGGCTCCCTTTTTTTACGGATCAAACTGCGGATTTCGAACAGACTCGATATGTTGAGTTGTCTGAATATTGTATGACTCAGCTTGTGCTTGTTGATAAAGATACAGGAGATGAATACTATTTAGGTGAACCGGAGAAAGATACAACAATTCTTGGTAATGAATATGAAAGCCGCATGGTTACGGTTATTCAAGGCGTAGAGGAAGAGTCTGTACCATCAGGAGAGTGGACGCCAAAGATTGAAGATCAAAAATACCAGTTTGAACAAATCAGATCACTGTCAGGTGAAATGACTGTAAGGAGATACACGGCTTACATTGACGGAGAAATTGTAGGAGAAAGATCCGACCAAGGAGATAGTGGAGTAGAAACAGAGTCTCGTATTGTTTACTATGACGAAAAGTTATCAGGGATCGAAGGAGGGTCATTAGACTTGTCTACGTTAGAATTTATAACAGAACTCTTTCCAAATGGAACGTTATATTCAGATAACTACGGACAATATCCAAGGAAGGGTGATGACACCGATTACTATGCTTTTGGTTTAGAAAGTAGTTCACCTCGTAATCGTGAAAATATTGTAGGTGCAAGATTCGACATGAAAGGTGAAAACCTGAAAGGTATTACATCAGGATATTACTATACTGGATTTCCTGATTTAGATTTTGTGCTTGGAAACAATTATGGTACGGTTTTAAAAGAAGTAGAAGGGTCTGAATACAAAGATGAAGTTATTGTAAGTGTTGAATTTGATGTAACTTCATCGTCATCGGAACCGCTTGCTTGTGGGCCTAACTGTGAGGATGTATATAACTACACAGATGTTAGCTTTACATATAAAGATACCAAAATTGGTTATAAATCGGTGCCATTAACGATAATAAATAAATCATACTTTGATAGAGTAATCTCAGAGATTAATGCTGTAATGTGGGTTAATTTGTATGAGTAATCTCAGAGATTAATGCTGTAATGTGGGATGAACTACTCGTAGCTAAAGCTATCGAGTTTCCAAGACGCCAGCTTGGCTGGCGTCCATTATTTTAAGAGAGCTTCTTTGTGCAAGGCTTGCCGCCGCTGGCGGTCTTACGTCAGCTTATGTGCGCGAGCACGCAAGGAACACTTCCGAAGAAGCAGTCTCTAACTCTCCACAGATCCATGCGCAAAGTGAGTAGCTTGGCGTTCACGAATTGCCATGCGTTTAAAGGTATCGTTAAGTTTCTTGATTAAGTTTAATGTGAACTACCCAGCGACATAGCTTCGCTCTGAACACGGAGTTTTCTCGACGATTTTCTATAAATGTCATGTTTTCAGTATTTCACAAGGTTAATTTATAGGTGCTGTGATGTAAAATGTATTTGTATAAAGATTTTATAAATTTAACTGTAGTGAGATTGATATGAAACTAAATAACCTCGCGAAGATTGCAAGCTTTGTGTTAGTTGCACCATGTATTTTTAATGTAAATGCACAAGGTGAATCAGAAGGTATCCTTTTAAATACAGATGTTGAAACTGCATTCGCAGGCAATAACTTAAGATTGGGTTTTGGCTATGGTGGTGAAGGTGCTGTAGGTGCTGGTGCTGGTGGTGGTGGTGGTGCTGGTGGTGGTGCCGGTGGTGGTGATACTGGTGGTGGTGATGCTTCTCCTTTAGATCCGAATGTTCCTGTTTTAACAAGCCCTGATGGTTTACCACCAGATCATCCAGTTTTCGATTCAGAAAATGAAACTTACACTCTGACATGGGGATGTAGCGATGTTATTAAAACGCCAAGTGGCATTAAAGGCACGTGGAGCCCTTTATTTACGGATCAAACTGCGGATTTCGAACAGACTCGATATGTTGAGTTGTCTGAATACTGTATGACTCAGTTTGTGCTTGTTGATAAAGATACAGGAGATGAATACTATTTAGGTGAACCGGAGAAAGATACTACAATTCTTGGTAAGGAATATGAAAGCCGCATGGTTACGGTTATTCAAGGCGTAGAGGAAGAGTCTGTACCATTAGGAGAGTGGACGCCAAAGATTGAAGATCAAAAATACCAGTTTGAACAAATCAGATCACAGTCAGGTGAAATGACTGTAAGGAGATACACAGCTTATATTGATGGTGAAATTGTAGGGGAAAGATCCGACCAAGGAGATAGTGGAGTAGAAACAGAGTCTCGTACTGTTTACTATGATGAAAAGTTATCAGGGATCGAAGGAGGGCCATTAGACTTGTCTACGTTAGAATTTGTAACAGAACTCTTTCCAAATGGAACGTTATATTCAGATAACTACGGACAATATCCAAGGAAGGGTGATGACACCGATTACTATGCTTTTGGTTTACAAAGTAGTTCACCTTATAATCGTGAAAATATTGTAGGTGCAAAATTCGTCATGAAAGGTGAAAACCTGAAAGGTGTTTCAAAAGGATATTATTATACTGGAAGTCCCTATTTATCTATGGTGCTTGGAAGCGGTAATGGTACTGTTTTAAAAGAAGTAGAAGGGCTTGAATACAAAGATGAAGTTGTTGTTAGTGTTGAATTTGATGTAACTTCGGCGTCATCGGAACTTATTACTTGTGATCCTGACTGTGGTGTTTCATATAACTACACAGATGTTAGATTTACATTTAAAAATGCTATGATTGGTATTGTTGGTTTTGGAACAGTGCCATTACAGGTAACAAATACATCATATTTAAATAGAGTTATCCCTGTGATTGATGGTTTAATGTGGATTGAGATCTAGTTTGCCTGTAAAAAGAGCTGAATAGCTAATACCAAACAGTTAAGGAAATGCTAATAAAATAAAGTGCTACAGTTAGATTTATAAAAATCTAACTGTAGCACTTTTGCTATATGGTTTTTAGTTAAATTTGTCGCTACCTGCGTTAAGCAGTCTTAAGTGAAAAATATTAACATATTTATTAAAAATGCTTAACTGACTGGCATTGGGCCTAGGCCTCGTTTTACTCTGAACACATGGTTTTCTTGACGATTTTAGATAAATATTTGCTACTTGTTTAGCTTTAATTCATGCAGCTCATACCGCATTAGATGTTTTGTTACCAATTTAATCTCCGAAAAATCAACACGTCATCCTCAGAAAATCTAGGTATTTCAGTCCCATTTTCGCCCACGAATTTAAACCTATAGTGTGGCCCTATAAGAGGTTCGTGTTATTTGGTTTTGTTAATATTAATATTTTATGTATAATTCGCGGCCGGAGAGAATGATTGTTGCAGGGATGCAGCAATCGCCGTAAATTACAGCGATTGCATAGGAGGCTTACAGCTCAAAAGAATCGAAGTCAGAAGCATCGACTGTCGAATCTACTTGCCCCACTAAGTATGAACTAATTTCAGTCTCTTGAGGCGCAACCTGCACATTATCAGAGGTAAGCCAAGAGTTGATCCATGGAATAGGGTTTGATGTGCTCTCAGTCAGTGGTGGTAGGCCTACAGCCTTCATTCGAACATTTGTGATGTAATCAACGTACTCACACAGAATTGCCTTATTTAGGCCGATCATAGAGCCATCTTTGAATAGGTACTCGGCCCATTCTTTTTCTTGTTGTGCAGCATCTTTAAACATCTGAATAGATTGTTCTTTGCACTGTGCTGCAATGATTGCCATTTCAGGGTCATCTTCGCCTTTTTGCATGATGTTTAAAATGTGTTGAGTTCCAGTAAGGTGAACAGCTTCATCTCGTGCGATAAGCTTAATAATCTTAGCGTTACCTTCCATTAATTCTCTTTCTGCAAATGCAAATGAACATGCAAAGCTGACATAGAATCGGATAGCTTCTAAGATATTAACTGACATCATAGCTAAATATAATTTTTTCTTTAAATCAAATAGCGAGATTCGGATTTCTTTGCCATCAATTACATGCTTACCTTCGCCTAGGTTATTATATAAGCTGACAGCTTCGATGAGATCGTCATAATAATAAGTAACACTTGCCGCTCGTTCAGAGATATGCTGATTAGTTACGATGTCATCGAAAATAACGCTTGGATCGCCTACAATATTTCGAATAATGTGCGTGTATGAGCGGCTATGAATAGTTTCAGAGAAGGCCCAGCTCTCAATGTAGGTTTCTAGTTCTGGAATGCTTACGATAGGTAGAAAAGCCATGTTAGGCGAGCGACCTTGAACACTATCAAGTAACGTTTGGTACTTCAAGTTGCTAAGGAAAATATGCTTTTCGTTGTCAGGTAGCTTTTGAAAGTCGATTCGGTCTTTGCTTACATCAACTTCTTCCGGGCGCCAAAAAAATGAAAGAATTTTTTCAGTTAACTTTTCAAAGATTGGGTGTTTTTGCTGATCGTAACGACTAACATTGACAGGGTTACCAAAAAACATGGGTTCAAGTAGTTGGTTGTTTTTTGTGCGATTAAACGTAGTGTATGACATGGATATAAATTAACCTTAAATTGAATTTTACAAGTCATTATATCACAAGGCACACACTTTAAAATATTAAGAGTGATATTTTAATTAATAATCCCACTCACATGATTCGCGTTCGTTTGGCCGATTGTAGCTAATATTAGGTACTTTATAAAAATTACCGGTTACCTTTGACTCACAAACAAATAACGCGCTCTGCTGCGCACTACCGACAATGTGATAAATAAAATCTTCATGTGGTAAGGATTGTGAGAATTCGGCGATAGCTGCTTCTTTAGGTAAGTCTGCTGCACCTTTGTAAATAAGGACATCGTCATCGTGTTTGGTAACTTTAGGGTATGGCCATTTATCTACAAAGTGAGCAAGTGTTTGTTCAGCTTCATTAATTTTCTGTAGGAATAACCCTTCAACTTCCTTAATAACATCTGAATCTTCAGTTTTTAACTTCACAGATTCGATAAAATCTTTATCTTTCTGTATAGATAATTTTATAGAGGGAATGAAGTGTATATGTATTTCACGAGCCATAGAAGGCTCTATGTTAATATTCATTAGAAATTGCAAATCTGAATTCATGATTTCACCAAAGAATTTATCGAGTATATATATTATGTCAAATAAAGATAAATATCAAGGCTTCGGGGTTAAATCGAATTTTGCAAATGATAGCCGCACCATTACATTTAAGAGTATAAAAAATACTGCTAAGTCAACAACAAAGCTTTCTTTTAATGTTTCATTCAATACAGGAGGTAAGTTAAGTTGTTCAAAGGTGAAGGCTAAAGCAAACATAAGCATGATAACAGCTAAAACAATATCCGTTATCACCTTACATAGGTTAAGTTTGAAAAATAAAACATGTTTAAGTACGACCATTAACTAGATTCCTTATAAATTTGATCCAGTTGAAGATATTCTTCAACTGGCAAAGATTTCTAATATTACACTTCTGAAACTGATTTTAAGTTAAAAACTTTAATGTAATGATCAGTAGGAATAAAGCCTTTGAAGTTCATCTTAATTAAGGCCTGATAAACCGTTTTAGCCAGCTCTTTTAGATCGTCGAGCGGCAAATTAGCCACCCAAAACGCTTCTGGTAGAGAGATAACATCTCTATCTACATTTAAAATTTGCTTAATTGCGGCAGATTGTGTTGTGTCGTCAGGTAAAGTAAGCTGACGGTCACTAGTAGAGTACTCTGGCTGTGGTGACAGTGTCACCAGTCTTAACTTAGAGCTACCTTCATCATAAAAGTCTTTATTAAGTGGCCCTTCGTGTATAAATGGGCAGACATCAAGAAATACCCATAGAGTAGGATCAACGATAGTGCCATCTGGCTTCTCAATCCAACCATGTCGTGCAATGCGTTGGCCTTTAAAGTAACCGGTTTGCGAAATAGTACCGAAGTAAGTGCCATGTACAGCACGACCTTCAACAATACCATGCTCAATTAGTTTACATGCAATGGCGTAACAATTACCTTTCCAGCGTTCAACAGGGATACCAATTTTTTTTGCAACTACGTTTGGATTTAACATATATATAGCCTCTTAAGTTTATGTAATTACTATACATAAACTTAAGGGTAATTACAACATTAAAAGATATTTATTGTAAAGAAAGTAACATTGATTTAGCCTTTTGGGAAATTGAACCTGATAACTTGGTGAGCAAAGAAATTGGGGTTTCGTTAATCACATACATAACGTCTCTTATGAGGGCTGTATTGTCACCAATTTTATTTGAAAATGAATTAAATAGGTCAGCAAGAGTACTATCATCAGCCAGCGCCATGCAATAAATAAAGGTATTGTATTTTTCTTGGTCGCTAGATGACAGTGATTTTCTTGCCGATGCAATTATTTGTGGGATTGTGCGGTCTCTGAAGTTCGTTTTTCGAAGAACGTAATTATATGGGTTTGCATCATTCAGAGAGCTTAGCGCATGAAGGGTTTTAGCAAATTCCAAGCGGTATGCTCTTCCATTTAAATCTAATCTGGTTAAATGGTTTATGGTATCAAGATATGTTGATTCTGAGCATTGAGGTAATAGGTATTGAAGAACCATCTCAAGGCTTTGCGTTGTGCTGCCTTCATGTTCATTATTTTTTGGTATTTTAAGCGCATAAACATTTAGAAGTTCCTCGACTTTAAAGCTAGTCGTCAGACTCTCGATAGCGTGTACTAAAAGTTCATTCGGTTCCGAATTAATCAATGCATTTATGATATCCGAAGCAAAAAAACTATTTGAATTATCTTCCAAGCATTGTGATGCTTGGTTTATAAGTTTGGCCATAATCTTATCTAACGCATCTTTATTCATGTCATGAATGGCAAATTGAAGCAAAGAGGTTGAGTAATTCAGTTCCGGGTTAAAGAAGATAGAGTCTAGGGTGAAGTCTAATAATTCAGGGACTTTGATATAATTACAAATATCCACATTGCCATACCGAATTTCTGACTCTGATAAACCTACGTATGGATAGTCGCTAATATTTTTGTAAATATCAATCTTGCCACCTACAGCGTGTATATGTGCCAATAAGTTATAGTGACCATTGTAGAATGCTAACGTCTGTGTGTATTTGTGATGCAAATACTTTTTAAATACAGATTCATTTAACGCTAGGAATACGTTTGATTCTCTTAGTGTAAAGAATAAATTGGCAAGGTATTCAGCAACGTCATCTTCACTTTCATCAGAAAAGAGATTTTCAATATCTGCTTCATCGAACTTACAGGTTTTGAATGCTATAGCCAATAACTCGTCGATATTTAAATGTTTATGAAGATTCATTAAACCAATGACATTTTCGAATGTGAGGTCATCTTTTGTAAATGAAATGCCCTTAGAAATCAAAAATTTGACAGAATTTAGTTTAAGTTCGAGTAGTGCATACAATGTCACACATGATGGCTTCAAGCTGTCGAATCGCCCACTAGTCTGTAAGTCTTTAATATTAAATGAGTTATGAAAAAGTTTAGAGTTGTTTGAATATAAAACAGTTAAAAGTTCTGCATTGTCGCCCTTAATGGCCTCACGGACTACAAATTGGTCCACTTTAAGCCCATTATTGGCAAGTGTGGCAAGTGTATCAGAGTTTAATGTTTTGTTTCTAAGAGCTGATTTGACAGTCTCACAGAAATTGTCTGTCTTAAGAGAAAAGTCGCTACTGAAATGTTCTATAAGCTTTAATAGAGTAGGGTTATCATTTTGTTTTATGCAGCTAATTACAGCGTTTTCAATAATGGTATTAGACATTGCGCTTTCCTTATTAAGTGTTATGGTAATTGTAACATTAAAAGATAAAAAGCGCAATGTGATAATTTAGTTAAGAAATGAAATTTTCCTTAATGTAACTTAGTGAAGCTTCAACGCTTTGAAGCGAGTTTTTCAGTTCAGTTTTTTTGCGTTCAATTAGTTTAACGGCAAGCTCAGCAATATCCGCCTGATTTGAGCGAATATTTGTGTTGTTCATGGCGTTGGTTGACGTCATAAGGCCCGAAACAAGGTAGTGAATAGTCATTAGTCTAACACTCTTTTTAATTGCGTAAGGATTAGCTACAGGAGCTATATCAACTACACAATACTCAGGATCTTTTGTGTCATCTTTAATGCTAGTAACAACATATGGGACAACATGGAAATCTTTATCAATATGATAAAGCCACATTCCAAGGCAAACCTCATTTCCATCTGTCTGATTAAAGAAGGTCATCAAGGCATCTTTGATTAAAGTTAAATCAAGTTCTTCAAGGCAGTAATGCTCATTAGTAAGTTTGATTACTTCATCTTCAGTAAAAGGCTTTGTTTTTTGCTTAATGATATTCAGAATAGCTGAACTACCGGCTAAACTTTTAAGGATGATAGAGATTTTTGAGTCCATTGTAATTCTCATGCTGTTGATATTGTTTGATCCAGTATAGAGATAATTTAGTTTAATTGCAACAAAAAAAGATAGCCTAGTTTGACTATCTTTTTAATAAACACAGGAGAATTTTAGGTGTTTTTATTCATCATTCATGTCGGTGAAAAGTTCACAGACAATACGGGTCCATACTTCAATGTCATAATCGCCATTCAATAGTTCGTCCGGCGTTAAAAAGCCAATAGCTTCAAGATGACTTTCATTGATCTGAATATCTTCACAATCAAGTTCGTGCATTGAGATGGCGCCAATATGGATGCGGTCAGTTTTAGTGTCATTCGCGCAAATCATTTTATCAAATTGTGTTGATTTTAAGATGTTTGCGTTGATGATGATCTCTTCACCAAGTTCACGATTCATCGCTGTGCGGAATGACTCTTCTAGATTGATACTTCCATCATCATTAAGACAGACATCCTTCATATCCCAATGCCCACCAACAGAAACACTTACTTTTTTATGTAGATTTGTCTCTGAGCTTTGTTTTGTGCGCATGTAAGTCCATATTTTGCCCTTACATGTGAAAATTGCGGTAGGAATTACCTGACGGAAGTCTGGGTCAAATTCTAATGCACTGCGCTGGCCTAACATTAAGTCTTCTGTGGTAAGTTTGTAGTCAACTAGACCATCTTTACAGTGGGCCACGGCAGATTGCTTAATGCATACGATATGCTCAGGATGTTGTTTGCTCATAGGAAACCTCAATATAGTTTAAAATTGAGGTTTAATTCTGCCTATTTAAGAAATAAATACAAGAAAAAGGCAGAATATTTTAAGTTATATCTTTAAGGCCGTCTGTGATTTGATGAAAAGAATGCTCTTTGCTCTGATCGGTAGAGAAGTTCGAGAGTAATTGTATTTTGATTTTTGATGAGTGCCCGATATCACGCTTGACTTTATTCCTTAAAGTGGAAAAGCTCATGCCTTGTAGTTCAGGGATCAACCCATTCACAGGATACTTACGGTCTAAATTGATGAATTCATGAATTGATGCCAAAAAAGGGGCGCCAGCCTGAAAGTTGGTTTTACCTTTATAGTTTGACGAAGAACCTGTTATTGTTGGCTGTAGGCCTGTAACAAGTGCATTAATGCTCTTCTCGAAGTTATCCTCAGAAACAGGTGTCTCATTGATGAGATATAGATCGTTGAGAATAAAGTTAGCAATTTCAGATGCAGAAAGTTGAACACTATGAACGTTAAAGTAAAGTAAACTTGACATAATTTTTAAAGCCTTAACAAAGTGAAATACCTTGTCGTGAAGCTAGATCATTTCGATACTTATCAAAATCAACCAGCTCCCCTTGAGAGTTCCTTAATGCCCAACGACCATTTAATCTATTGCCATTTGGGGTAAGTGTGTCGAATTCTCGTTTTAAGGTATAACCATTATCTAGAGTATACGAATCTTCAGTATCTGATTTAGATGTAACGTTAACTGTCATGTAATACTCTAATCCTTAAATTTAATATGACTAATTATACAAAATAAAGATATAAAACACAATCAGAGATTAGCGATATACATAAATTAATTCTGTGTCACAGGCTCAAGATTCATTTCAGGTACTGTCACCATGGCACCGTTAAAATCAAGCCAATACATGTACGAACCTAATTTTGGTTCGTAGTAGCAGTTTTTAACAATACCAATATCCCCGCCGTATATTACACGTAGCTTTCCATCGCCTTTACCAAGGTAAAGGTTTTGATACTTAGGCATTCCTTGGCTACGAAAAGCAGCCTTAATTTTATCTAACAATATCACTAACATTGAGCCCATTTTTTACTCCTTGAACAAATGTTCGCCACATTCTCGCCTGCTTTAGCTGCGAGTCAAGGCGAACGGTCTTGACTTTAATGAAGTAGGAATTATTATGTACTGTATATACATACAGTTAAATAGAGGGCGATTTGTT
>NZ_JAKGBG010000044.1:0-40694 GCF_021532595.1 Pseudoalteromonas sp. OFAV1 | reverse complement strand
ATCAACTGGTTATTCTCATCACTTGGTGCGATGTGGGTTACTTTCTCAACTGATTTTATAATCGCTGTTTGAAATGCATCATGCGGACGTTCGCTATCAGCAACAAGATAAAAGCCGTCTGGAATGTTCCAGTTATCGTGAGTCGTTGCATCACGTGCTGCCAGAGCAGGGCGAAATTCACTATTGTCAGTATCAGTTGTTTCATGAAGGTCAATATGCACATAGGGTGCAATAGCGTTGTCGGCTAAATATTGCATGATTGCGGCAGACTCTTCAGCTGGACTACCTGCATAGAATGAGCGATTTGGATCCGTGGCATTAGGGTTCCAGCGGTTAATTGTTTCATAACCCCAAGGGCTGATACACGGTGCCACTAAGATATTAAATTCTGCAAAATAGTCTTTGGCCTTGTCTTTAGCAAACGCTAATGCACCATGCACACCGCTTGTTTCGTAACCATGTACACCACCTGTGACTAAAACAGTTGGTTTGTCTGCTTGCCATTGTTTGCTTTTTAAAATGTAAAGAGGATACTTATCGCTGTCATAGCTCAGTGCACCATACTGCTCAATTTCAAAGAGTGTAGACAGAGCATCAAGTTGTGAGACAACATCTTCACGGTAACTGCGTTTTACTGATTGTAATTCAAGCCACGCTTTTTTGTCGGCGTCGGTCCATGGCTTACCAGGCGTTCCGATTGGGTAACTCATAAAAATACCTTGTTGTGTTGAGGTGCAAAATGCCAAGCTTATCGAAGCTTAGCATTACCTGCAACTAGATAAGGTCAGTGCTTATATTGGCATGTTCGTATAGCTGGGCATGTTGCTTTTTATGAGTCTCGAAAAGGTATTGACGAAGAGCAATTTCGCCCTCGTGTACCGTAATAATTTTTGCTGCAATACCATTGCTGGTAACACGAACAGGTTTAGCAGACAGAACAATACGCTCTTTTTTTGGCAGCTCAAATGCTAATAACAGCTCTTTTGAAAAGTCTGGCTTATTTTGTTTTGGTTTTAACAAAACTCCCGTACTTGATAGTGACAGAATAATGTAGTGGTCAGTTTGCAGATTTAGATGAGGTGCTCGCCAACTCCGCTCAATGCCTTTCGTATCTATAACCTCAGGAGCACTGAGTAGAGGAATAACCTGGCCATTTTCATCATTAACAAACTCCAGCGGGAACCATAATTGATAAACACCCACTTCAGCAAGTAAGGTCAATTTAGCGTTCTTTAATAATCCGTTGAGTTTATCGGGTAAGTTTAGTTTTACAGACATTTTGGTGTTTGTGACTTCATCACTGCCATCATCTGCATTTTCAAAGAGTTGGTTAAAAAATGAGAGTTCTTGTTCTGTTAAATGCGCCATCCTTAGCTCCTTTTACAATACGACTGGCCAATAATATCACAAATTGTATGAATTATGAGCATTTATTGTGCCAGATGTTTTTCGATTTTCTTTTACTACTTATTTGACATACACTGATGGGAAAAAGTTTACAAGGATTTTATTTTGTCGAGCCTGACTGGTGTTAATAAGAGTTTAGTTATATTTGCGGCTTTAGTGATTGTTTTAGCAGGTATAAAAGCTGCAAGTGTGATTGTTATTCCTTTTGTTTTGGCTGCCTTTATTGCCATTATATGTAATCCCCTTATACGTTTTTTTGCCGGGTATAAAATTCCCAAGGGCGTTGCAGTGGTGTTAGTAATGCTCATTATTGTTGGCGTTGGGATTAGCCTTGCCGGTTTAGTTGGGCAATCGATGACCGATTTCTCTGAAAAACTACCCGAGTATAAAACACAACTAAAAGAAGAGTTTGTTTGGGTGGTTAATGTTGCTGCAAGTTATAATATTTTGATTGATAAAGAGCAGATTATTTCTTTATTCGATCCGGGCAAAATGATCGATGTTGCAACAAATATGCTAACGGGATTAGGGGGAGTAATGGCCAACCTGTTCCTAATTATATTAACCGTGGTGTTTATGCTGTTTGAAGGGCCGATGCTGAATAAAAAAATTCATTTAGCACTCGATGACCCAGAAATGAAAATGCAACAAATTGATCGCTTTCTAGGGTCAATAAACTCTTACCTCGCAATAAAAACCATGGTTAGCTTGGCGACAGGTCTTTTAGCTGGGTTTATGCTTTGGGCACTGGACGTTGATTATTTTGTATTGTGGGGTGTTGTTGCTTTTATGCTTAACTACATTCCTAATATTGGTTCTATCATTGCAGCGGTACCTCCTGTATTACTTGCTTTGATAACGCAAGGGCCGCTAGTTGCAGGGATCATTGCAGGTGGCTATTTAGTGATTAATACAGTGATGGGTAATATCGTCGAGCCAAAGTTCATGGGCAAAGGCTTAGGTTTATCAACGCTGGTGGTTTTTTTATCGTTAATTTTTTGGGGCTGGTTGATGGGAACAGTAGGTATGTTGCTGTCAGTTCCACTGACCATGATAGTAAAAATTGCTTTAGAAACCAGCCAAGAAGGGCGGTGGCTTGCAACTTTACTTGGTAACGGTGAAGAGTTAACAATTGATCAATAGCAATTTGCTAGATTAAGCAAAATTTAAATAATAAGGCGCTAACGCGCCTTTTATTTAAGAGGTTGTTTTAGAATATTTAAGTGATTACCAAGGATATTTATTTCACAAAGCTTATAGGTAATGGCTGCCTTGGTTGCGTTTGGCATTTCATTTAAGTATCGCCAACGACAGCTGTCTTCTAGATAGCGCTCTTGATTCACTAAGCTTCTTTTAAAGATAGGCAGTAATTGACTATTTCCCGTGTCTTCTTTGATTTTTTCAATATCCATAGTGAGTTTATTTACCCACATTTTTTGATCGCGTTGCAAATCGCTAATCACTTGGTCAAGACATTGAATATAACGCTTAGTTTCTTCGGTATTGTTGCTTGCTAACTGGCAATCATGTGGCGCTTGTGAAGCCTGTGATGCCAGTGTTACAAGAGCAGCGCACAAAGTGAGTGTTATAGTGAATTGTTTATTTTTTATCATGATAATTAAACTCTAATATAAACTCAGCACCACCCAGTTTTTCTGCATCTCGGATAGTCAATGTGCCATTATATGAGTTTACTAAATCTGATACGATGGCCATACCAACACCATGCCCACTCTCATATGTATCGAGTCGGGTGCCGCGGGTTAGTAGCGATTCACGTTTTTGCTCTGGGACACCTGGTCCATCATCACAAATGCTGAGAGTTAATTGCTTATTTTGCTTAACCTTTATATCGACCTGCGAACGGCAAGCTTTACAAGCATTATCGATTAAATTACCAAGCAGTTCCATTAAATCTGTTTTATCACCTAAAAAATAATCTTTTTCACTGACCTCAGAAGTGAAAATAATATCTTTATCGCGATACACTTTACTCATTGCACTTAAAATTGACTCGATAACCGGCTTAATATGGGTTTGCTTTTTCCATGTATCAGAGGCACCCGTAGCGGCACGTTTTAATTGATGTTCGATCATCACATTAATACGATCCAATTGCTCTTGTGCATCAGCATCATTGGCTAATGGGCTTGACTTAAGCACTGCCAATGGCGTTTTTAATGCATGAGCAAGATCGCTTAATGATGCGCGGTAACGCTCTTTTTGGCGCTGCTGCGATTCAAGCAATAAGTTTAAATCGGCTTTAATAGTTTGCAACTCAACCGGGTAAAGACCTTTTATTTGCTGGTTATCGCCCGATTCAATGGCTTTAATTTCTTTATCGAGACGCTGCAGTGGTCTTGCACTCCACACAAAACCAATTGCCATCAGCGCAGCAATGGCCACACCCATCACATACATCCAATTAACCAGTGTTTGTTTAAAGCCATCCATCAGCCTAAGTAGAGCATCATTACGTTTTAATAAGATAAAACGGGCATGCTCCGATTGGTCAATGTTTTCTAAAATAACGGTAAGTGTTAATTGCCAATAGACGGTATTGTTGTATTCAACACGGCGAAAGTCAGCAGAGCCTGCTGGAGCTTCAAAGTTATCAGGAATAAAGTTGATGTTGGTGGCTGATTCAGAATACCAAACAGGTAAGTCGCCGCGATAAATCATCGCATAGGTATCTGAGTTTAATCTATTTAGCTCTGGAGTTAAGATGGTACTTGGCATAACAATGCCGCGTTCAGTGAAATCGACTTCAGAGATTAATGAATATAAGTGAGCTTCAAGGGTTTTTTCGGTCGCTTCGACTAAAGAGGCGTAGTAAGCCTTACCAATTGAGAAAAACAGAATTGGTAGGGCTACTAATAAAACAAAGACAAGGATAAATCCTTGCCTTACTTTAAGCGGTATTTGTGATGCTACCACTGACTTTTAAGCCTATAACCACGGCCGCGTAATGTTTCAACTGGGTTAAGGGTGCCATCAGGGTCAAGCTTTTTACGTAAACGCAATACGAATACTTCGATTACGTTTGAATCAAGGTCGAAGTCTTGATCGTAAATGTGCTCTGTTAGCTCAGATTTAGAAATTACCTTCTGAGGATTAACCATGAGGTATTCTAATACTTTGTATTCGTATGCAGTTAAGCTAAGTTCTTTATCGTTAACCCACACTTGCTGTGAGCGAGTATGAATTTTGATAGGACCAGCTGTCATCTCTGGGTTTGCTTTACCTGCGCTTCTACGGATAAGGGCATTACAGCGGGCAATTAGCTCTTCAACATGAAACGGTTTTGTAAGGTAATCATCAGCACCTGCATCGAGGCCTTCTACTTTGTCTTGCCAACGGTCGCGCGCCGTCAAAATCAAAATAGGGATGGTAATGCCTTGAGCGCGAGCTTTGGTAATTAATTCGATACCGTCTACTTTTGGAAGGCCTAAATCTACCACCGCCATATCAAGCGGGTACTCAGTAATGTGGAATAAACCAGCTTCACCATCGTGACAAAGGTCAACGCTATAACGCTCTTTTTCTAGAGCATTACGAAGGTTATCTGCTAAGTGTAAATCATCTTCAATAACTAAAATTCGCATTCTTAATCCTTTTTCACTTCGCCAGTCTTTTTGTTCACATGGACGTCAACCACATGGCCGTTCGTTTTTAAAATTCTTACGGTAAATACTTTGTCTTGCTCTGTGATTTTTAGGGTTCGGCCATCTTCAGACTTTTTGGCAATCATCACAGCTTGCTTTTTAGTCACCTCAGGTGCTTGGTTTTTATTGGCATCAGCATGAAAGCTTGATAATGCAAATAAAAGACTAAAACTGAAGGCTAATAATGTGCGCATGACGGGGAACTCCTAAACCAGACCCATTTAGTTTAATTAACCAATTAACTAAAATTCAAGTAATTACGTTAAATTCTGTAATTTGATAGCCAGATCTTAGTTAATAAGCCGTGAACAAACACTGAATTATTGATTCAGTTGAGTTCAGGCTTTAACCAAACACCTTTTTAAATGGTTTTACTACTGAGTTGTCATAAACGCCTGCAGCAATATAAGGGTCGTTTGCTGCCCATTCGCGTGCTGCTTCTAATGAATCAAATTGCGCGACCACTAATGAGCCTGTAAAACCAGCCTCAGCTGGGTCTTCGCTATCAATTGCAGGAAGAGGGCCTGCTGTGAATAAACGATTTTGATCGTCTAACTCTTGAAGGCGAGCTAAGTGAGCTGGGCGTGCAGATTTACGGGCTTCTAAACTATTTTCAACATCAGTTGAATAAATCATATACAGCATAGTGAGTTCTCAATGTTATTTTTAGAAAATAGTAGCATATTGTTACCAATAGACGAGAGATTATTGTGTCATACATATGTGTTCAGTCGCTAAATAATCTTTACAGCTTTGCTTATAGCTTTCACTTATAAAGCTTGAAATACGCGGTGTAACACTGGTAGAGTCGCTGGGTTGAGAAAATAATAATAAGGTTTTTAAATGAGCGAAAAACGCGAGCACTTTAGCTCCCGCCTCGGTTTTATTTTAGCGGCAGCCGGTTCTGCTGTAGGTATCGGAAACTTAGTAGGTTTTCCTGTTTCAGCTACAAAAAACGGTGGTGGTGCTTTTCTTTTAGTTTATGCACTGTTTGTGATTTTTATCTGTTTGCCTGTGATGATGGCCGAAATGGCGATGGGCCGAAAAGCACAGAAAGATCCGCTTGGTTCATACAAAATCTTAGCGGGTAATGATCCAAAATGGAACTTTGCTGGCTTTTTAGCGGTATTAACGCCGTTTATGATTGCCGTTTTTTACATGGTGATCACCGTATGGATTTTCGGTTATTTATCGCAAACTGCATTCGGTAATCTAGATGCCTTGGCACAGCCTGATAATTTTGGCACTTTTATCAATAGCTACACAGTGTTTGGCTATATGGCCGTTGTTGCAATCATTGTTAACTTGATTCTGGTTGGTGGTGTAAAAGAAGGTATCGAGAAAGCGGCTAAGTTTATGATGCCAGCTTTATTTGTACTACTCACTGCGCTGGTTGTTTACGTTTTAACACTGGATAATGCCATGGCAGGTGTGAAGTACTACATCGTTCCTGATTTCAGTAAAATGGATGCGAGCGTTTTAAATGGTGCATTAGCTCAAGCGTTTTTCTCATTGTCACTGGGTATGGGTATTTTAATGACCTATGCATCTTATATCTCTAAGAAAGACGATATAGTTGGCAGTGCTAAAATGGTTGCTGTAACAGACTCTCTTGTTGCCTTTATTGCGGGTCTTATGGTGCTACCGGCTATTTTTAGTTTTAACCCGAATACAGATCCAAGTACGTTATCTGACTCATCAGTGTCGATGATTTTTGTATACCTACCGAAAATTTTATTAGCGCTTCAAGCTGATATTGGTTACGTGGGTGCATCAATTGTAGCGTTTGTATTCTTCTTATTAGTCTTTTTTGCTGCAATTACATCGCTTGTATCGATTGTTGAGGTACCGACAGCTTCATTAAGTGATCGCAAAGGCATTAGCCGTAAAAAAGCGTTAGCTATTTTAACTCTATCAACCGGTGTTTTAACTGTGCTGTGTACAATGTCGTTTGGTATGGTTGAATCATTAACAAATTTTGTTAGTTACGGCGGTGCGGATAAGAGCTTATTCGATATTGTTTATGATGTGTTTTACGACACGATTTTACCTCTTAATGGTTTAATGGTGTGTTTATTCGTTATGTATCGTTGGAAAAAAGCGAATCTTTCTGAAGAGTTAAGCCAAGGCTCTGAAGGCTATATCGGTAGTTTTACAGAGAAGTATGTGAACTTTTCGCTATCAACGTTTATTCCGGCAATTTTATTACTTATCTTTGTAAATACGGTCGCAACAAAGTTTTTTGCATTTAGTATTTTCGGATTTTAAAAGCCAGCTCAATACTCAGCCGCGCACTTGCGCGGCTTTTTTATAGCCCTAGAATGCCCCTGCATCAAGCACATCACCTAAGCCAAGCGTAAACATCCATAACCCCCATAAGCTGTGCTCTATAACACACACGAAGGTAGAACGGCTTTGCGCATAGGTGTAAGAAAACAGCAGCCCACCTAAAAATGCCAGCAGTACTGCGAGTACATTCGCATAGACAATGTGAGCCAACGCAAACACCGATGCACTGACGATGATACGCACGGTTTTACTTGGCATAATCCGTTTATAGCGGTGAAAAAAGTAGGTTCTAAAAATAAGCTCTTGCGGCATCACCGATAAAATGGGGTAGAGCAATAACAACATTAGCCAATCGTTAAATGAATTTCTTGGCAGTGAAAACCAGTTTTCTTGATTCATGATGCCGTAAAACATCCCTGAGAATAGCGCTCCTAAAAAGAAAAAACTAAATAAGCGACGTTTTACCGCACTAAATTGCCCAAGGCTAGTTAAACGAAAACGCTTAAAATGGGGGTCTGATAACAGCAACATGCCGCAAACAGTCATTAAAATAATAAGTGCAGGAATAAGCCAGTTCGCGAGATAGGCACGCAGAAAAAAGCCTAATAGCGGTAAAGAAACAAATATGAGGGTAAATTCAAACCAGCGGTATTGGTTAGCGTTCAATGTCGTCTCAGCGTGTTTTTTATTTACGCTAACAAGCTAAGACGACAGATTTATGACATTAAGATCGCTTAGGATCTTTCTTTTCGTCATCTTCAGGTAAGTATTTGAAAAGGGCAATGATCGTTGCTAACACGCAAACAAAGGTAATACCCATTAAACCAAACACTTTAAAGTTAACCCAAAAATCGAGCGAGAAGTTATAGGCAATGTAGATATTTAGCGCAGAGATACCTGCGGTCACTGCAACCCAAAACAGGTTAAGTTTATTCCATAGTGCTTCTGGTACATCAATTTCTTGTTTACTTTCAGAGGCATTTTCTAAAACTGAGCTAAGTGCTTTTTTCACAAGATTTTTGCCAAGCACATAGCGGCTTACTAACAAAGTGACACTGAAAATGGCATAAACAATGGTGGCTTTCCATTTTACAAACTGCTCGTCGTGGAATACTAAGGTCAGCGTACCTAATACCACCGCTATAGCAAAAAACACCCAGTGACGGGTTGGTACTTTGCCATCTTTAAAATAACAATAAGCAACTTGAATTAAGGTGGTTAGCATCAGCAAGGCTGTTGCCCAATAAATATCAACTAACTTGAAAACCGCAAAAAATAAAATCAGCGGGATGTATTCAATAATCGCATGCATAAATTTATAAATGCTCTAATTTAAAAAGATACTGGGTTGTATCAAGTTATTGCGCAAGATACAAGGTTGACTTAGTTGCCCTGAAAGCTTAGCCTCCCGAGCCAATCTGGCCTAAACCTGCGTTTAGGTTGTTTTACCTTATCTTTTTCCGCTTAACCTCAGATGATTAAGCGGCGTATTTTGGAGCATTTTTATGAATAAAGCCGCACTAGTATCTCAAATGGCTGCCTACAGCGAATTAACAAAAAAAGACACACAAGCAGCTTTAACGAGCATGTTAAATGCTATCGAAAAGTCTCTTTCTGAGGGTGACCAAGTGCAAATTAATGGCTTTGGTACGTTTGCCTTGAGTTATTACCCTGCACGAAAAGGGCGCAACCCGCAAACTGGTGAAGAAATTGAAATTGAAGGCGCCAACAAACCTGTTTTTAAACCTGCAAAAGCCCTAAAAGACGCCCTATAAGCAGGATTTGCAAAGGTCTTGTAGCTTTTACAGGGTGTGTCGCTTTGAATTTTCAATAAATGCAATATTTTCAGTTGGTTATATTTGGCATGGTGTCTGCTGTATTAGTGTGAGTTTTCACAAATAAGGAGATAGCATGTCAAATCTAAATAGCCAACTAAACGGTAAGAAAGTAGCGATATTAGCAACAAATGGTTTTGAGCAGAGTGAGCTGCTATCACCGCGCAGTGCGTTGCTTGAAGCAGGAGCTGAAGTCGAAGTTGTTTCGCTTGAAAGAGATGACATTACTGGTTGGGATGAAAATCAATGGGGAAAACGTGTAAGCGTTGACCGCATAGTCAGTGAGACAGATTCAAGTGAATATGATGCTCTATTACTACCGGGCGGTTTATTTAATCCAGATACTTTACGCCAAAACAGTGAAGCTAAAGCCTTTGTTGATGGCTTTTTTAGTGCAGGCAAAAACAAACCTATTGCCGCGATTTGCCACGGCCCATGGTTACTAGCCGAAATTAACAAACTACGCGACCGCAAAGTGACGTCATACCCAAGTATCAAAACTGATTTAATCAATGCTGGTGCAAATTGGGTTGATCAAGAGGTGTGTGTTGATGATGGCATAGTCACAAGCCGAAGCCCAGCCGACTTAGAGGCTTTTAATCGTAAGTTTATCGAAGAGATTAAAGAGGGTGTGCACCGCCACCATTAAAAATTAATGAGTAGATACATAAAAGGGCCTTTAAGGCCCTTTTTTAAGTAATAAAACAACTTACTTTGTAGCGGCTTTCATACTGGCTACAAACTCTTTTAAACCAGTTAGCATTGCTGCTTGGTCATCAAGGTTCGCCTCGATGATTTTAACAACCGCAGAGCCTGAAATCGCACCAGCAGCCCCTGAATCGAGTGCTGATTTAACATCTTCCGGTGTTGATACGCCAAAGCCTAATAATGCCGGTGCAGCATGGTAATCTTTTAGCTTTTTAACTAATGAATCTGCTGGCATTTGTGCTTTGGTTTCTGTACCTGTTACACCTGCGCGTGAAAGAAGGTATGTATAACCACGACCATATGACGCACATTCTCGAAGAGTGTCATCATCTGCATTCGGTGTTGCAATAAAAATTGGATCAATACCATTTTTCATTGCTGTTTGGCGAAATAGCTTTGACTCATGCAGCGGTACGTCAGCCACTAAAATTGAATCAACGCCTGCTTCTTTAGCATCTTGATAGAACTTTTCAAGGCCACGCTTAAACACAAGGTTTGAATACAATAACAGGCCAATTGGAATATCGGCATTGTACTGGCGCACTTGTTTGATGATATCAAAGCAATCTTGGGTATTAATGTTTTCATCAAGCGCGCGAATGTTGGCAGCTTGGATCACCGGGCCATCTGCAATCGGATCTGAAAACGGAATACCAAGCTCAAGGGCATCAGCACCGCCATCAATTAAGCTTTTAATGATTTCTACACTGAGTGCTTTATTAGGATCACCAATAGTAACAAACGGTACAAAGGCACCTTGATTCGTTTCATTTAATGTGGCGAACATTTGTCCGTAACGGTTGGTCTGGCTCATAGCGCGCCTCCTTCTGATAAAACACTGTGTACGTGAGCCAAATCTTTATCGCCTCGGCCACTTAGGTTTACTACTAAAATAGTGTCTTCGGTTTGTTGTTCGGCATATTTAAGGGCGTATGCAAGGGCATGGCTTGATTCAAGCGCTGGAATAATCCCTTCGTTTTTAGCCAGTAGTTGGAACGCTTCAAGCGCTTCAGTATCGCTAATACCAACGTACTCTGCACGGCCAGTTTCATGCAAATGAGCATGCTGTGGGCCTACAGCTGGGTAATCAAGACCTGCTGATACAGAATAAGACTCTTCAATTTGGCCATCGTCATTTTGCATAATATAAGTATAGGTACCGTGTAAAATGCCTTTTGTGCCTTTACATAGCGTAGCACCGTGTTGATGGGTATCTAAGCCTTTACCAGCGGGTTCTACACCAATTAGTTTTACGCTTGGCTCATCAATAAAGTCTGTGAACATACCAATGGCGTTAGAACCACCACCTACACAAGCCAGCACCGCATCCGGTAAGCGACCTTCAGCTTTAAGCACTTGTTGTTTTGCTTCTTCACCAATCATTTTTTGGAACTCACGCACCATGGTTGGGAATGGGTGAGGGCCTGCTGCAGTGCCTAGTAAATAGTGAGCATCTTTATAATTTGCTGACCAGTCACGCAGTGCTTCGTTTACTGCGTCTTTTAAAGTACCAGAGCCTGCTGTGACAGGAATAACCTCTGCACCCATTAGTTTCATACGAAATACGTTTGGTTGCTGACGTTCAACGTCTTTTGCACCCATGTAAACACGGCATTTTAAGCCAAGTAGGGCACACGCAAGGGCCGTTGCAACACCGTGTTGGCCGGCACCTGTTTCTGCAATCACTTCTTTTTTACCCATACGCTTGGTGAGCAATGCCTGACCAAGTACTTGGTTGGTTTTGTGCGCACCACCATGGAGTAAATCTTCACGCTTTAAATACAGTTTTACCTTAGGATTTTTAACTAAGTTACGTGTCAGAGTTAATGGCGTAGGACGACCTGCGTATTCATTTAATAGTTTTTCAAACTCAGCCTGAAAAGCTGGATCGTTTTGTGATTTATTAAACTCTGCTTCTAGTTGCTTGAGTGCTGGCACAAGCAGCTGTGGTACAAACATACCACCGAATTCACCGAAATAAGCTGGATTTTGCATTCTAACCTCAATAATTTCTGATATGCGAAAACGCATTTTGTAATTTTGTTTGGCACTTTTTGCCCGCTGACGCTTCAACGCCAGAATTTAGGTCAAGGCCATTAGCACCGCGATAAAGCGCTGCATGAATATTTTCTGGGTTTAAACCCCCGGCTAACATAAAAGGTACCGTTGCCGTCTCTAGCACTGACCAATCAAATGCTTCGCCTGTGCCGCCTTTTTGGTTTTTGCTGTAAGTGTCGTATAAATGGCGGTCAACCCCTTCAAGCGGTTTAGGTAATTCACCTTTAACGGCTTGGGCTTTCCAAATTTCACAGCCAAGCGGTAATTGCTTTCTGAGGCTTTGAATATATTCGCTATTCTCATCGCCATGTAATTGCACTGCAGCTAGTTTCAAGCTTTGTGCATAATCGACCACTTGTTCAAGCGGTGCATTGACAAACACACCTACATACGCGAGTGGGGCACTTTGCGTAACTTGCTTGGCGCAGTCGATATCGACATAACGTGGCGATTTAGGATAAAAAATTAAGCCACCATACACAGCACCACTGGCATAGGCTGCCATCGCATCTTGTGAGCGAGTTAAACCGCACACTTTGTTTTCACCTAAAATGACTTTACGACATGCGGCTTCTAAGTCGCGCTCAGCCATTAGTGAGCTGCCAATTAAAAAGCCATCGCACAGTGGCGCAAGGCGTTTTACATCTTTATGGGTATAAATGCCCGACTCTGAAATAACCACTTTGTCATTTGGGATAAGCTGGCGTAATCGCTCTGTTGTTGCAAGATCAGTACTTAAATCACGAAGGTCGCGGTTATTAATACCAATTAGGCTGGCATTAAGTGCAAGTGCACGACTTACTTCTTGCTCATTACTGACTTCTGTTAGTACCGACATGTTTAAAGAGTCAGCCACTTTGTGAAGCGCTAAATATTGCTCGTCATCAAGGACTGAGAGCATTAATAAAATGGCATCACCACCAGATAAGCGTGCTAAGTAAACTTGGTACTCATCAATAAAGAAGTCTTTACAAATAAGTGGCTGCTCCACTTGGCTGCGCACGTATTCAAGGTACTGATAGCTGCCTTGGAAATATTTTTCGTCAGTTAGTACGCTCATACAGGTTGCGTACTTTTTATAAACAGATGTAATTTCGTCTAAATTGAATGGTTCGCGAATAAGCCCTTTTGACGGTGAGGCCTTTTTACACTCTAAAATAAATTGTGTGCCTGTTGCTGCTAACGCCGCTTCAAAGTCTCGCTTGGTTGGCACAACATCGCCAATGAATGACTCAAGCGGGCGCTGTGCTTTTCTTTGTTCTAATTCAATGCGTTTGTCGGCAACAATTTTGTCTAACACGTTAGCCATGACTTACCTCAATAATTGCGTTCAATGTGTCCATCGCTTTGCCTGATGCTAATAATTCGCTTACTTGATCTGCGGCTGCTTTTAAATCACTTGCTTTATCGGTTAAATAAAGAAGGGCGGCAACGTTGGCTATAATGGCTGCGTTATGCGCCATCTCACCTTGACCATGTAAAATTGCTAAGCTTGCTTTTGCGTTATATTCTGGCCCTTGGCCTGCAAGTTGTTCAAGTGAATAGTTTGCAAGACCAAAATCGCTCGCTGTTAGCGTGTATTCGCTCAGTTCACCGTTATTTAGCTCAACCACTTTGGTTGTCCCGTGCAAGGCAATTTCGTCAGTGCCTGCACCGTGAACCACCATGGCGCGTTTTGTGCCAAGGGTTTTTAAGGTTTCGGCCATTGGTAAACACAGCGAAGGGTTATAAACACCAAGCAATTGCACCTCAGGGGCTGCAGGGTTTGCCAGCGGCCCTAAAATATTAAAAATTGTGCGGCTTTTAAGGGCTGTTCGCACGCCCATCGCATGGCGTACACCACTGTGATAATGCGGTGCGAATAAAAATGCAAACCCCGTATTTTCTAAACAATAGGCCGCTTGCTCAGGGCTCATATCGATATTGATACCCAAGGCTTTTAGTAAATCCGCTGAGCCAGAATTACTCGATACACTGCGATTACCATGCTTGACCATGTTGATGCCCGCAGCGGCGGCTACAATAGCAGCAGTAGTACTAATATTAATGGTGTTTGAGCCATCGCCACCGGTACCACAGCTATCAGCAAGCAAGGTTTTGCTGGTTTTAAATGGCACTGCATTGGCGCGCATTGATGCTGCCGCACCGGCGATTTCATCACTTGTTTCGCCTTTTAGTTTTAGGGCGATAAGTGCAGCAGTTAATTCAATATCATTAAGCTGGCCATTCATGATGGCATCAAACAATGCAGTTGCTTGCGAAAACGATAAATCTTGCTTTGCTAATAATTGGTTTAACTGGGTTTGAGTTGTTGCTTCCATGTTATTCCTCTACTGCACGCGTGCGGTTAAAAATTCAATGCTTTGCTGTAATAGCAATGCGCCATTTGGCGTTAAAATTGACTCAGGATGAAACTGATAGCCAAGGGCATTATCTTGTTGATGGTAAATTGCCATTGGAATATTTTCATAACAAGCAATTACTTCAACATCATCAGGGACTTTAGTTGCCATTAATGAATGATAACGAGCAACTGGCATTTTATCGCCCATACCTGCGAATACTGGGTGCTCAGTCAACGTAATAATTGATGACTTGCCATGCACAGTTTCGCCTGCATGACCAATAACCCCGCCGTAGCTTTGTGTTAGAGCTTGCTGTCCTAAACAGATACCCAGCATCGGGAAGCGGCCTTTACATAGTTCAATGAGTTCCATTAAACAACCCGCATCAGATGGCGCGCCAGGGCCGGGTGAAAGCACTAATAACACCGGTACTGTCTCTTGGCACATTTTCTCAAAGATGCTTTGTGCACTGATGTTATTACGGTATACCACTAACTGGCACCCTAACATAGAAAGTTCATCGACTAAGTTATAACTAAATGAATCAAAGTTATCTAAAAAGTAGATTTTATAGGCTGATGTTGTCGTCATTATTGTGCCTCGTAAGTCGATTGAATCGCAGTGATCACAGCTTGTGCTTTAGCGCGGGTTTCATTGGCTTCTGATTGTGGATCTGAATCAAACACCACACCTGCACCTGCTTGCACATAGGCTGTACCGTTTTTAACAAAGGCAGAGCGAATAACAATACAGCTATCCATAGCGCCATCGCCAGTTAAATAACCCACTGCACCTCCATAGCTGCCACGGCGTTTTTGTTCGGTTTGACGAACTAATTCAGCGGCGCGAACTTTAGGCGCGCCCACTAAGGTGCCCATGTTCATACAGGCTTGGTAGGCATGCAGCGCATCGAGTTCAGGCTTTAAAGTGCCAACAACGCGTGAAACTAAGTGCATCACTTGTGAGTAGCGGTCTACTTTTAATAATTCTTTCGCGTGACGTGTGCCTGGTACGCTAATACGGGCAACATCATTTCGCGCTAAATCAACTAGCATAAGGTGCTCAGCACGCTCTTTTTGGTCGTTGCGAAGTTCAAGCTCAATGCGGCTGTCTAGGTCTGGATTAATTTGCCCGTTAGCAAACTTGCCTCGAGGGCGAGTGCCGGCAATAGGGTATACCTCAACTTGTTTACTCTCTGGGCAATATTTGAGGGCTGACTCGGGCGATGCGCCAAATAACACAAATTCTTCATCGCGCATATAAAACATATATGGGCTTGGGTTTTGTAGTTTTAATTGGCTGTAAGCATGAAGTGAGTCAGGGCAGGCGAGAGAAAAAGTACGTGACGGAACAACTTGGAAAATATCGCCATCAACGATGTTCTTTTTCAACTTGATGACATGTTCGCAGTATTGCTCGTCACTTACATCCACAGAGATTGGGTTTGAGCCTGCTTGCTTTTGCCCTTGGTAGCTTTGTGCATTGTCGCAAACAGTATTTAAACGCTCTAACTGTTGACCAACCTCAAAGCAGTTAGCATGGACTTGTGGCCCGTTAAACACATTGCCAATTAGCTCAGTTGTTTTTGCTTGGTGGTCAATGACAACTAACGTTTCGGCTAGGTAGAAAACATAATCAGGGCAACTGTTTTCGCCGTCAGGCACATCAGAAAGAGTTTCGAAATTAGCAACCATATCGTAGGCAAACACACCACCTAAAAACACAGAAAACGGATTGTCTGTGGTGCTTTTAATACTATTTATGCAGCTGCGTAGTGCACTAAATGCGTTATCTGCAACTAGTTTACTGGCTTCATCAATATCGCTGGCAATCTCGTTGTAGGTTAAGGTTAATGTGTCTTCTACAAGCTCAGCAGAGCAATTTTGCACATGAGTTTGTAAATAAGGCAGTAATTGTTTGCCGTTATTTGACTGTGCAGTGAGTGTGACCTGTTTGCCTTGGCAAACAATACGTAGCGCTGAGTCAACCAAAATTAGACTTTTTACACTGTCTTTAGAATCAATTTCAGCAGACTCTAACAGCAGTGAGTTAGGCTTATCGAGTAAACTGTATAACGCAAGTGGGCTACTTATGTAATCGCGCACTTGAGTGATACTGGTTACTTCACCCGGTGTCGTTGTTATATGACTAAAAATCAAACCTCATTCTCCCTCATTCCCAAAAACTCTCTAAAAAACAAAACCCCGCAAAGCGATGCTTGGCGGGGTTCGTATAAAGATGCCTATAAATTAGATAGACCCTTACCGTCCCGCTAAGCCAGGCGCCACCACCAATGATGTGTAAGAGTTGCTATGTAATTCATTATAAAACCTTAAAATTTAGATATAAAAAAACCCGCTACATGAGCGGGTTTAGAAATCGTTAGACACGACAATTCGTCACCCGCTTGTTACGAGTGCCACCACCAAATTGTGATTTGAATTGTTTTGTTCATTATTGTTTCTTATTTAACGTGTCTGAAAGTGCATACAGTAAAGCGTACCTGAGCCGATACTGTCAAGCATTAATTTACATATTAATACGTGTTGTGTATTTACCTATCGAAATTGCCCATTTATGTGACTAGTACACACAGCTATATGTCTAACATAAAAAGATAATCACGCCCTCGCAGTAAATTTTTGTTATACTCACATCATTGATTCAAGAACTTACGTAAAGCAGTCTTTCCCTTTGATAAAATACGATTTACATAGCCACACCACATACTCTGATGGTCAGCTATCAGTCGAGCAATTGTTACACCGCGCGGTTGAGAAAAACATAGATGTGTTTGCAATTACCGATCACGACACGTTAAGTGCCATAAAACCAGCTCGCCAAGTCATAGCTGATGATAATTTACCGCTTAAATTAATTGCTGGTGTTGAAGTATCAACAAAATGGGAAAGCTTCGAAATTCATATTGTTGGCTTAAATGTTGATGATGAAAATGACTCACTGTTGTCATTATTACAAGCGCAACAAGCCAAACGTGAAGAGCGAGCAACCGAGATTGGTCGCCGCCTTGCTAAAAATGGTTTTGAAGGCATTTACGACCAAGCAAAAACATTTGCTGAAAACGCACAAATCACACGCGCGCATTTTGCCCGTGCACTGATTGAGCGTGGTGTAGCTAAAAACTTCCCAGGCGTATTTAAAAAATACTTAGGGCGAGGAAAAACAGGCTATGTGCCAAGTAGTTGGTGCGATATGCAAACAGCAATTGCTGCTATTCATCAAGCTGGTGGAGTTGCTGTACTTGCACATCCTGGGCGTTATCAAATGTCGAACAAGTGGCTGCGTAAGTTAATTATTGAATTTAAAGACGCGGGTGGCGATGCTATGGAAGTGGCACAACCACAGCAAGCGCCGAGTGAGCGCCAGTTTTTAGGTGAATTGAGTCGTGAATACGGGTTACTTGCATCGCAAGGCTCAGATTTTCATTTTCCGACAAGTTGGTTAGAGCTGGGTAAAAATTTATACTTACCAAAAGATTGCCAAGGGGTTTGGCAAGCATGGGAAGGGCAATAGGAGCGTATAATGAGTCAGTTTTTTCATATTCATCCAGATAATCCGCAACCACGTTTGATCAGCCAAGCGGTTGATATAATTAAACAAGGTGGTGTGATTGTTTATCCAACCGATTCAGGCTACGCAATTGGTTGTAGTATTGGTAATAAGCAAGCAAAAGAGCGCATTGAGCGTATCCGTGGTGTTGAAAAACATCATAACTTTACTTTGGTATGTCGCGACTTATCGGAGCTATCAACCTATGCTCGCGTCGATAATCAGTTATTCAGATTAATTAAAAATAACACTCCAGGGCCTTATACTTTTATCTTCAAAGGCACTAAAGAAGTACCAAAGCGTTTATTGAACGAGAAGAAAAAAACCATTGGTATTCGTGTTATAGAACATCCGATCACTTGTGCTTTATTGGCTGAGTTAGGTGAGCCTTTAATGTCGTGTTCTTTAATTTTACCGGGTGAGCAATTTACAGAAGCTGATCCTGATGAAATTCGCGATCGCATTGAAAAGCAAGTTGATTTAATTATTCATGGTGGTTATCTTCCTGAACAGGCAACCACAGTGATTGATTTGTCGGATGATGATATCGAAATTTTACGTGTGGGTTGTGGTGATACTAAACCATTTGAACTGTAGAGATTTCATTGACTAGCCAAGAGCTTGATGCCCAAGATAACTTACAAGAGCCAGTACAGCAAAAGCTGCCACTGGCTTTTTTGCATGGCAAAGCGGTGGTCGACAAACCTGAAGACTTATATATTCCTCCCGATGCGTTGGAGATCATTTTAGAGACCTTTGAAGGCCCTCTTGATTTACTTCTGTATTTAATCAAAAAACACAAACTAGATGTGCTAGAGCTCTCTATTTTTAGCATTACTGAGCAATACGTTAGTTATGTTGAAATGATGAGTGAGTTTCAGCTTGAACTGGCTGGTGAATACCTTGTCATGGCAGCGTTATTAGCACAAATTAAATCTAGATTATTGCTACCAAAACATGAAGAGCTTGAAGAGGAAGAAGACCCACGAGCTGAGCTTGTAAGACGTTTACAGGAATACGAACAATTTAAAAAAGCTGCCGAAAATCTTGACGAAATTCCTCGCGAAGGCCGCGATATCTTTGTAGCCGAAGCAATGGTGCCAGAATTTGGTGAGCGTGAGTCACTGTTACCTGACGTTGACATGAAAGACTTGTTAGTTGCACTAAGCGACGTTATGGCCCGAGCTAAAACATTTGAGCACCATCATATTACTGCAGAGGCTTTATCGACCCGTGAACGTATGAGCTTAATCTTAGATAAGCTCTCAGAAGCGCAATCACAGTTGCCTTTTAGTACTCTTTTTACGGTAGAAGAGGGCAGAAGCGGTGTTGTAGTTAGCTTTATCGCCATGTTAGAACTGGTGAAAGAAAACCTGATCAGCTGCTTTCAGGTAGATGCCAATAGCCAGATATATGTTGGTTTAGTGGAAGAAAGCGAATAGCTGGAAGCTAAAATTTTTCTATTTAAAGCTTTAAGTGGTTAGATTTAAGTTTCAAAATCTGTGACTTCTTCATGGCAAGTAGGTCATCACCAGTCAAGATAAAGATAATCACTAAAGTGTGCTTTGTATTCTAATAAAACACTTAACTTACAAAGTGTTAAACAATTGCGCCAAGACTCAGTAGCTGATAAGTTAGTTTTTCCCATTTTGGGGTAAGCCTACTATTAAGGAAAATATAATGAAAAAGTTAGGAATGCTACTGTTATCTCTCGCTGCATTTGGTGCCTCAGCTGCAGAAAGTTTGCAATTAGACCTTAACCTTTAATTGAATAATCAACTTGTAAAAACGCACGTTGTTAAAACTGAAGAAGACAAAACTCAAACAGTGACCGCAGATGATATTCTTAAATTTGATGTAACCCCTACATTGAACGACCAAACTGTGACACTAACGTCAGCACTCTATAAATTTGAAAATGGCGCTTACAATAAATTTCAAGAACCTAAGTTAATGGTAAACCTTAACGAACCTGCAACGATTGAGGTTGGTACTGAGGGGGTTGAAGTGTACAGGATTGAAATAACAGCAAGTAAAATATAAAACTTAATTTTCTTAAGCTACTCAAAGTTAAAAGTTAAATGACCTTTGCCTTTTAACTTTCCTCTTTACTCTGAAGTGTGCATATACGCACAGAAGCTGTTCGTTTTACGCTATTTTCATTATATAAATCCTAAGCTAAGCTGTACTTAGTTTCGTAATTCTCATAGGAAATGAGTATGTTAAAGAATTCAAAGTCAAGTTATGGCTGGGTGGCCATCTTAGTGCACTGGTTAATGGCACTTGGGGTGTTTGGTTTGTTTGGCTTAGGCGTGTATATGGTTGAGTTAACCTATTATGATGCATGGTACAAAGGCTCTTTGGATTTACATAAAAGCGTGGGTATTACCTTAGCGGCATTATTGTTGTTTCGTTTTGGTTGGCGCTTGTTAGGTACTCAACCTGAGCCTGTTGCTGGTAGCTCAAAGGCAATGAATCATGTTGCTCACTCAGTACATAAACTGATTTATTTAGCTCTAATCGTTATTGTGACATCGGGCTATTTAATTTCTACGGCTGATGGCCGTGCAATTGAAGTATTTAATTTATTTGCTGTACCGGCATTACCAGAGTCGGTCGCAAACCAAGAAGATATTGCAGGTAAAATTCACTTTTATGCCGCGTATGGGCTAATAGCTGTGGTTGTTTTACATGCTTTAGGGGCACTAAAACATCATTTTATCGATAAAGATAAAACCTTAATTAGAATGATCAAACCATTGAAGGATGATTAATATGAAAAAATTACTATTAGGCACAGCACTAAGTGCTGCACTTTTCTCAACAGCAAACGCAAATGCAGCTGACTACGTTATTGATACAGACGGTGCACACGCATTTGTAACTTTTAAAATTAAGCACCTAGGTTACAGCTGGTTACATGGTCGCTTTAATACTTTCTCAGGTGATTTTAGCTATGACGATAAAGCGCCTAATGCATCTAAAATCAATGTAACGATTGATACTAAAAGCATCGACTCAAACCATGCTGAGCGTGACAAGCACTTACGCAGCAAAGACTTCTTAAATGTTGATAAATACCCAACTGCAACATTTAAAAGTACCTCAATCAAGTTTGATGAAGACGGTGATGAAGCAGATGTAACAGGTGAATTTACCTTAAATGGTGTTACTAAAACCATTACTTTTGAAATTGATAAAATTGGTGAAGGTAAAGATCCATGGGGTGGTTACCGTGTTGGTTTTGAAGGTGAAACAAGCCTAAAACTAGCTGACTATGGTATTGACTACAACCTTGGCCCAGCATCAACACATGTTGATATTGGTTTATTTATTGAAGGTATTCGTAAGTAACAACAGTTTAAATCAGTGCCGCTTAATGGGCGGCACTTTCATTTCTTTTAATTAATCTCTTTTCCAAAATAGGCTGCAAATTATCGGGTAGCCACCTTATCATCACATCGTGAAAAGCCTGAGTATGGGCTATTTTTTCAAGCGTAATATCTAACTGTTTTATATGCTCACTACCTTGTTCGTTATTCGTACAGCCAATATAACCAAGGCTTAAATCGGGCGCCTCTGACAGTGTCAATTGTGTGAGCTCATCTTCAAATCCCATTGAACGAGCTAAATAGTAGTGCTCGCTGGGGTAGCCAAGCAATATATCAATTCGTTTCTTATTAAGCATGTATGTCAAACTTGCTAAAGTGTCGCGACCGGGTCTTGAGATAATATTGGCATCATGGCTGGTGTTTATAACATTATCTATGTCTTTGCCAAATGAGCGACTCATAGACACTCCAAGAGCAAGGTGTTTATCTGCAAGTAATGTTTTTAATGAAACAGGCTTTGCTGTGTTCAGATCTAGAGTGTTCACTAACTCTTTTCTAATTGCTATAGAAGGGGATAACCCAACTGTTGATGTATGTTTAGAAAAAACAATATGCTGACGGCGGTGCTCACTTTGGTACAAAGATAGCATACAGTAATTATTATATGGATTTGATAGCTCATGCACTGCGCGACTTGCAGGAAACAGGGAGCGCTTAAAAGTGTAATCAGGCATCGCTTGTTCAAGCAGTTTGATTACGCTCTCATCTCGCCCTGTACCTTCATACTTGTCATTCATGATGTAGTAGGGAGCAAAATCAACCATGACCCACTCAATGACTTTTGGTTGTTCAGTTGCCTGTGAAACAGCACTGCAAAAAAATAACAAAAGCAACCAGAAACGACGCATTGTTACTACCTATAATTAAGTATTGTTAAATCTAAGTTTAGCAGGGATTTAGGTTTGTGATAGTAGGTATGTAGACTATAACGCCAGCATTGTAGCTGGCGTTAATCGGTTGGTTTTAGTTGGCTTTTAACCACTTAACAAATTGACGGGCATCACTCGCCTTTTGGAAAATGGCATTTTTCAAGCCCTGCGTGTCACTAAAGATTACACGCTGTTTGTTAACCGAAATTGATTGCACTGGATGTGCGATTTGGATCAAAGATCCATTGTATTTATATGACATAATAAAACTCACTCTTTCTTTTTGTCTGTGTCTGTAGAGCTTTAAAAGGCATTAAAAAATACAGACCGACATTTGTTGTCTTGCATACAGTGTTGACTAAGTTTGTGACAGTTTAGTGATGATTTATAAATTCATCTAAATGTCATTTAGCAACTCGGGTTGCAAGTGTTTATACGAATATGCGGGAATTACTGGATCAAGGTAAGGGGTTAACCGCGAGGTTTTTTAAAACCAGAGGACTAGATTACGTTAAGATTTTTCATAGTGCAAGGTTTATTTTTTAAACACAGCAATTAATTTCTGGATATTTTTTCGAAACAAGTGTAGTGTGAATTGGCACAAAAACAACAATAAATAGGTATGACCATGAATTACCTGTTAGTAACGGATATTTTTGGGAAAACTGCGCATTTAACCCAGCTTGCTCAGCAGCTTCGTGGCAAAACGTGCCTATGTGATCCATATTCGGGTCAAATTCAACTTCCTATTAATGAACAGTTTCAATATCAACACTTTCTGACTCATTGTGGCCATGACGGTTATCTCGAAAAAGTGCATCTGAAGATGTCATCCCTGCGTGAGCCTACAACAATTATCGCGTTTAGTGCTGGAGCAACAGCCGTTTGGCGTGCTCAAGCAGAGTTGAAAAATACAGCGATAAAACGGGTTATTGCTTTTTACCCATCACAAGTGAGAAATCACCTTGAGCTTGAAGCGTCTATTCCTTTTAGGTTCATTTTTCCTAAAAAAGAAACGCATTTTGAGCTTGCTCCGGTGGTGTCTGCTTTAAAAGCCAAAGCAGGTGTTCAATGTGATATTACACAATATGAGCATGGGTTTATGAACCCTTTATCAGATAACTTTAATCAACGCGCTTTTCAGTACTTTACAAAACAACTTTTGCTCAGCCATGATTGCGAACAACTCGTGACTAATGCATAAATACTAGTCTATAGTTATTACTAAACAATATTATAAGTAATAACTATGTCGGACCATTCAAATTACAGCCACTTTTTATCGAACCCTGTTGCTAAACCTCCCTGTCGCATGACGAATGCGCAAATGTATGGTTTTTTTGTCTCAGCATGTGAGCAAAAGATGCAGGCTTATGTTGATACCACATTGAATTTACTGGCTACAGATTCAGTCTCTTTTAATGTATTAGGTAGCAGTTGCTTGCTCACCTTCACTGACATAGAAAAAATCTCCTCTTTGACACCTCCCTTTTCAGAGCATGGGTGGATGCAAGAAACGGATATCATTATTTGGCTTCCCGTAGCAAAAATGGTCAAGGGAGATATTAATCACCTCTATTGGTATCCGGCGTTTATCAGCGTAAATAACATTTATGCTTTAATTAATGGCAGAGAGGCGTGGGGTTACAATAAATATTTATGTGAATATCAAATGCCATCTGCGTTAGATGACGCTGGTCGGTTTGCTATATCCCTTGAATGCTTTGATGTGTTTAAACCTGATTCTAAATTAGCAATGCATGAGTTACTAACTATTGAACAAACGGACGCGAGCATCTCTGAATATTTGCTCGACAACGTTTCACGATTTTCAAAACGCGTTGCTGATTTATTTGACCCTCAAGTTAAAGGTATTGACTTAGCACTGCTAAAACAATTGTTAGAGGGTTTCATTCATCCCCAGATGGATCAAATTTTGTTTAAGCAATTTCCCGATGGAGAGGGTGATAAAGCAGTTTATCAGAGCGTGGTTCATTCACCGTCTGTAATCAAAAAAGTCCATCAGTTAACACTTTTACATAATGATTTTAAGCTTAATGTTAAATCTCTGGCGAGTTTTCCGCTTAATGACATGTTCGGCATAGCACTTGGCAAACAATCTGTTCACTTACCGTTTTACGTCAATATGGATTTTGACCAACTTGGCGCAACTCAAGTTTTACCAGAGTAAAGGATAACCATGCAAAAAGAAAAAATTACTATTGTCGGTGGCGGTGTAGCAGCAATGACCGCAGCAGTTTATCTGACAGAGCAGTCAGACTGGCAGCAACATCGTGAAATAACCGTGTATCAACAGGGCTGGCGCTTAGGAGGCAAGGGCGCAAGTGGTCGTAATAGCCATTTTGGTCAGCGTATTGAAGAGCATGGTTTACACGTGTGGTTTGGTGCTTATGTAAATAGTTTTCGTACCCTTGAAGGAGTATATAACTCACTCAACCGACCTGCTAGTTGTTCGCTGGCAACCTGGCAGCAGGCATTCAAACCGCATAGTTTTATTGCTTTGCAAGAATTCATTGATAACGAATGGCAAACTTGGCCTATTGATTTTCCAACTGTTGCTGGAAATCCTGCTGATGGCAGCCTTGATTTTTCGGTGTGGGATTTTATCACCATGACATTAGCATGGCTCAAAAAATGGACAGAAGGCATTGAACTAGTGTGTCAGCAGCACCAAGCTAAAACAAAATTGGTGACCAAAAAATCACGAGATCAGTCTTTACTTAAGTATATGTACCAAGAGATCAAAACGGATATTGATACGCAGCTTAGTGGGGCAAGGCAATTTATCGATGATATTGAGGCAGGAGCGGCAGAAGTAGTATCAAGCCCTCGCTCATTACTGACGCACTTATTGCAGTTTACTTCGCAGCAAACAACCCACACAAGTAAACAAGCTGATCGCCTCGTTATTTGGTATATCGTTCGCAAGATAAAGCGTTGGTTCAAAGAGCAGATAATTGACTTACTGGATGAAAACGCAGAACTAAGACGACTTTATATCTGCGCTGACTTAGCCATTGCTATGCTCACAGGGCTGATAAAAGATAAAGTCTACCGAGATGGCTTTGGTGTCATTAATTGCTACGATTTTCGTCAGTGGCTTGAAAAAAATGGAGCTAATAAAACTTACAGTGTGAATTCAGCACCGATACGCGGTTTTTATGATTTAGTGTTTGCTTATCCAAATGGTGATTTTAACAAGCCGAATGTTGAAGCCGGTGTGGCTGCGCTTGCTATGTTACGTATTGGCCTTTGCTATAAAGGCGGTGTAATGTGGAAAATGCAAGCGGGTATGGGCGATGTTATTTTTGCGCCAATTTATGAATTATTAAAACAGCGTGGCGTTAAGTTTAAGTTCTTCCATCAGTTAACTAACTTATCTGCTGGGCAAACTGACCAAGGTGAGCCGCTGGTAAGTGAAATAGAGCTTTGTCAGCAAGTGAGCCTAAAAAATGAAGACTATGCGCCGTTAATTGATGTTAAACAATTACCTTGTTGGCCAAGTGAGCCAATTTACTCACAAATTAATTCTGAACAAGCACACCTTCTGCAAGAGTATCAAATAAACCTTGAGTCTTTTTGGAGTAACTGGCCAGAAGTTTATCAAGAGCATTTTAATACAGCACTGCCATCTATCACTCTTCGTCATGGTATCGACTTTGATACGCTTATTTTAGGTGTGTCGGTTGCTTCACTTGAGCATGTAGCCCCAGAATTACTTGCTGTTGATTATGCGCTCTCTCTGCAAGCAACAAAAGTTCAAAGTGTGGCTACGCAAGCTTGCCAAGTCTGGTTGAATAAAACTAACCAGCAACTGGGTTTTAAAGACACAGTGCCAAGCAATGAGGGGCCTATTTTAAGTGGTTTTGTTGAGCCGTTTGATACCTGGGCTGCGATGGGTAATTTAGTCGATAAAGAAGATTGGCCAAGCGACAGTGGCCCACAAAATATTGCTTATTTTTGTAGTGCATTTAGTTGTGATAGTTACCCTCCTGCAACTGCGCATCAGTTTCCAGAGCAAATGAAGGCAGAAGTCAAACGCAATATACATAATTTGTTTAGTTCAGATATGCAGGCACTTTGGCCTGATGCGTATGTTGATAACAAATTTGATTGGCAGGTTTTTTATAGTGATCCTCACAGTATTTTACCAGTATCAGAACAGCAGTACTGGCGCGTTAATATAGACCCCAGTGAGCGCTATGTGTTATCTGTGGTTGATTCGAGTAAATACCGCCTTGCGACTGATGGTAGTCAGTTTGTCAATTTACGGATCACTGGCGATTGGATAAAAACCGGAGTTAATGCGGGCTGTGTTGAAGCTGCTGTAATGGCTGGTATGCAAACGGCACGTTCTATTTGCGGTCTACCCAAAACGATTAGCGGTGAACATGCGTTTGAAAAAGAATGATCATGCTGATGGCAATTATGGTGTTGATTACAAATAACTAGTCTTTGTTATTTGTATGCGACTTTAATCTTTGTTTTGGTCTATACTAAGCTGGAAATTACAAGAATTTAACAGGTTTCCCTCTTTTAAGGTCAAAATGCGAATGAAGCGTCCTTTTCTTATTGATCCAAAGCTGAAGACACTATCTTGTTCAAGCTTGGTACTCTGTGTCATTGCAAGCGCTGTTGCGCAGGCTGCAGAGACTAGAAAAGACATGGAAGTCATTAGTGTATACGCACAAAAGCGTCCTCAAGCAATTGAAGACGTTAGCGTGGCGGTGAGCCAAGTGAAAGGACAATTACTCAAGAATCAACATATTAAAGATTCAACTGAGGTTGGTTTATTCTCACCTAATGTAAAAATAACGCAAAACGCCGCAGAGGGGACACCCCCCGCAGTAAGTATTCGTGGGGTGGGCCTTCTTGACTACAACACCGCAAATACGTCACCTGTTGCCATGTATCTTGATGGTGTGGCCGTTGGCTCCGCCAATAACCAAATTGTGAATTTGTATGATATTGAGCAACTCGAAATTTTACGCGGCCCACAAGGGACTTTATTTGGTCGTAATTCAACGGGTGGTGCTATCCTTATTCGCTCAAACCGGCCTGAGCTTGATAGCTATGGATCATTGAGCTTAGGAGTAGCCAATAACAATGGCACGAGCCTCGATGGCGTGTGGAATCAGCAATTAACTGACTCTAGTGCATTACGTGTTGCTGTTAACTATCAAGACTACCAATACTCAACAAAAAATACCTTTGCAGACTCGCCAACGGCAGGCATGGAGCAAAAAAATGCCCGTGTATCTTTTTCGTCTGAATGGGATGAGGTTGATCTTTACCTGCAAGCGCATATTGAAGATTGGGACGGTATTGTCCAGCCTGTAGGGAGTATTGGTGTTGTAGCGAACCCTTTAACCGGTGAACTTTGTTCACCAGCAGATGCGGGGTCAACACGCTGTTCTGATAACTTTGGCTTTAATGATGGTAGTGATGACTTTTTTGAGGTAAGCGTAAATAATGACTCACCTCATAAATCTGATGGCTATGGCTTTATCGCTGAAGTAAATTGGCATGTAAACGAGCAAACTACATTTACTTCATTGTCGAGCTTTAATGATCTTCAAAGAAGCCATGCCTTTAATTGCGATGGTTCACCAGCTCGCTTATGCGAAGGGGTACTTGGGTTAGATACCCAAATGTTTAGCCAAGAATTTAGATTGTTAAATGAATTTGCAGATTACACGCTAACGAGTGGTGTTTATTTCGCGGATGAAACCATTGAGCAAGATAATTTAAATGATATTTTACGCGATTTTCGCGGCATTTTACCAACAAACTTAACTGCTACCTTTATCTACGATAATGAAATCAAGATGCAGAATTTGGCCGTGTTTAGCCAAATTGAAGTGCCTGTCGCAGAACAGTGGATGATTACAGCAGGCCTTAGATATGACTATGAATCACTAGAGTATGACTCAATCGCCACATTAAATACCGTGGTTGATGTGAACGATTTAACTGGTGTGCTGGTGCCATTTTACCGCGTTACTGATGAGCAATCAGATAACGGTTTTACAGGGCAAATTGCGATTAATTACCGTTATTCTGATGCAAGCAATGTTTATTATCGATTTGCAAATGGCAGTAAAAGTGGCGGCTACAATGGCGGCTTCTTATCATCTGAAGAACAAGCAATTTTAGCGAATTACGGTAAAGAGCGCTTGAATGCCCATGAAATTGGCTTAAAGTCGTACTGGCCTAAGCAACAATTAAGAATGAACTGGGCGGCGTTTTATTATGATTACAACGACCAACAAGTGTTTATGAACCAAGCGTCAGAAACACCGCAAATGCCGCCTGTGCAATTACTTGAAAATGTTGCTGATTCAATAATCTATGGTCTTGAAACTGAAATTAACTATCAAGCAACTAAGCAATTAGCCATGTTACTTGCAGTGGGTTATATCCCCCATGCAGAATTTGAGGACTATGTTGACCCACTTGGTAATAGCATTACCGATAATCAACTGCCTTTTACCTCTAAATGGAATGTATCAGCGGGATTAAAATACGATACCAGCTTGGCGTCGTATCCGTTATCGGCCAACATTATTTACGATTATCAGTCTGAGTTTTATTTTGACCAGAACATGAATCCCTATGCCCGCCAAGAAGGTTTTAGTATTGTTAATGCGCATCTAAAATACGATGTTGATAATTGGTCATTTACTTTGTGGGGCAAAAATTTATTTGATACTGAATACAGTCAGTTAAAGTTCGATTTAAGCTCGTTCCTAGGCATGCTTGAAGACTTTAAAGGAGAAGGGAGACGATATGGTTTTGACGTTTCTTTTCAATTTTAATTACCAGCAGGCTTGTTGTAGTGAAGGAGTCTAGTGAATGCGGTTAAAGCTGTGTATTTGTGGTCTGCTTTTTCTATTATTATGTTCTTCGGTCTTTGCACAAGAGACATTTGTATACACGAATGTCTCAGCGGAGCAAAACCTGCATGATGTTGGGCAAGTTTTAAGCGCAAATGATAATATGTTTCCGTCGTCAGTGGCTGAGATCTCTAAATGGCGCGCAAATAAAAAGCCACAATCTCGTATTAGCTCAGTCGGAGGCAGTTATTGGCTAATCGTTGAAATAGAAAATCAAAGTGAATTTGAAGATTTAGTACTTTATCCCTACAACACTCTTGTATCAAAAATAGAAAGTCGAATCTACGACATGACTGATCCAAACTCACCGGTTCAGCAGTTTGTTACAGGCGGTGTAAAACCAAATCAATTTGCCTTTCACTATGGTAACCGCTTATCTCTTGAAAAAGATAAACACTATACGCTAATCACTTATTTTGAAAGTGATTACTTTTATACCCCAGCAAAACTGGTACTAACACCTTATCAAGATTATTTTGAAACCATTACTCTTGAAAATATGATCATGATGCTCTGTTTTGGAGTGGGGATTGCGTTAGGACTTTATAACTTATTAATTTATTTAGTCTCACGTGATGTTACTCACCTTTACTATGCGTTATTTACGGCATCTTGGGTGTTTGCATGGAGTCATTTTTTTCATATATCAGACCAATTGTTTGGCTACTATAACCCGCACCTTCATTGGCTAGGTTTTGCCTTAACACCATTAACCAATATTCTGTTTTACAATAATTTACTCAAATTAAAAGAAACGTTCCCTAAGCTCGCTCAATTATCCTTAACGGTAGGGGTTATTGCGACTTTAGGCATCCCTTTTTGTGTTTTATGGCCAAGCTTTGGTTTTTATTGGGCGACATTAGTTACCGGTGTTGCTTTGTGTTTAGGCTTGTACATTGGTATTCGTTGTATGCTGATTGGCTTTAAGCCGGCACGTTATTTTGTGCTTGCCTATATTGCCATGATGCTACCGAACATGGTCGGGAATTTAACTAATTTAGGCTTGTTGCCAGCCACCTCAATTAATTTGTATTTATTGGGTTTGATAGGCACGGCAATGGACGCTATGTTGCTAGCATTTGCTGTTGCTGACAAGTTTAGGTTATTACATGATGACAACGTAGAGCTAAACAAAAACTTAGAAGAAAAAGTACAATTAAGAACCTTAGAGCTTGAAGAGTTGGCTGATGAATTACGAGATGCCAATGAAGCCAAAAGTCGCTTTTTGGCAAATATCAGCCACGAAATTCGTACCCCAATGACCTCAATAATTGGCTATGCAGACGGCATAATGCTTGGTGATATCAAGCCACATGAGCGTAATCATGGTATTGGCGTTATTTTACAAAATAGTCGCCATGTTCTTGGGTTAATAAACGATATACTCGATATGTCAAAAATTGAGGCAAACAAGCTAGAGATTGATTTAGTCGAAACAGATTTGTTTGCCACCATTGCCAATATTGAGTCGTTGATCGGTAAGCAAATACGCGATAAAGGCTTAAAATTCAGTGTGGATTATCAGTTTCCACTACCAGATTATATTATTACTGACCCAAGTCGTTTACGACAAATTCTGTTAAATTTAACTACCAATGCACTTAAATTCACACAAGTCGGCAGAATAACACTTACGGTTAGTTGTGAAAATGACGTGCTTTCGATCAGTGTAAAAGACACAGGTATCGGCATGACAGATAAAGAGCAGCAAGCTTTATTTAGTGCTTTTTATCAGGCTGATTCAAGTATTTCTCGCCAGTATGGTGGCACCGGGCTTGGTTTAAATATTTCAAAAAGTCTTGCTAAGAAGCTTGATGGGGATATCTTTGTTAAAAGCAATGTCGGTTCTGGCAGTGAGTTTATTTTTTCTATGTCAGTATACATTACCGATAATACTCGCTGGCTTAATGATATGAGTGAAGTTAGGCTCGTTGAAACCTCACCATTTAGTAAACTCGATGCGCCAGAAAATCTAAAAGGGCGCGTGCTACTTGCTGAAGACCACCCAGATAACCGACGTTTAATTGCAAGAATATTAGAGCGAATGGGCCTAACAGTGACCACAGTCGAAAATGGCAAAGACGCTGTGCAAGCGACCTTAGAAGACAGCTTTGATCTTATTTTACTTGATATTCAAATGCCGATTATGGACGGTCAAGAAGCATTAAAAATGATGCAGGCAACAGGTGTTACTGCACCTATCATTGCCCTAACAGCCAATACTATGAAACATGAAGTCACCCGTTATATGAAACAAGGTTTTAATGATTTAATAGCCAAACCAATTGACAGAAATGGTTTTAGCCACAAAATTGCCAGCTATTTAGATTGTGATGAATTGGCAGACATCAAGTTGCCCGAAAAAGAGTTTCAGGCCCTCAAAGATGACTATATTAAAGGCCTTGAAAGCCAGTATGTAGAAATGCGTGAACAGTACAAAAACATGGATATCGATGGTTTAAGTAGAAATGTGCATATGTTAAAAGGCGCAGCCAATATGTTCGAATGTGAAAAGCTTTATGTTAAGGCCGTTGCTGTAGATACTGCGCTCAAAAACGACACCGTCACGATTGATACACAACTTATCGCCTCGTTGTTCTGCGCGATGGAAGATGAGATAGCCAATGTCATTCACTAATAATTGATACATCAATTAGTTGAATGCTCGTTATTTCGCTATGAGCACAGACAAATTAGCTATTTCTTGATACTAATAATGTTAAAACATATTGCTTGGAAAGTTTGATGCAGTATCAACACATTTCGGTGCCAGCAAAGGGCGCACAAATTACTATCGATAGTAAAGGGCGATGGCATATTCCTGACAATCCGGTTATTGCTTATATTGAAGGCGATGGTGTTGGTCAAGATATCAGCCCAGTGATGCGTGATATTGTCGACGCTGCGGTGAGTCATGCTTATCAAGGTGATAAACAAATACATTGGATGGAAGTGTTCAATGGCGAAAAAGCTGCCGCGCTTTACGATGGTGATTGGTTCCCGCAAGAAACCTTACATGCTGTCAGGCAATATAAAATTGCTATCAAAGGGCCGTTAACAACTCCTCTTGGTGGTGGTTTTCGTTCTTTAAATGTGGCTCTTCGTCATGAGATGGATTTATTCGTAAACATGCGGCCCATTCGCAGTTACCCACACTTACCATCACCTTTAAAAGAACCTGAAAAAACCAATATCACTGTAATACGCGACAGCTCTGAAGACGTTTACTCGGGCATTGAGTGGCAGGCTGGCAGTATTGATAACGAGCGTATGCTTGATTTTTTGTGTCAAGAAATGGGTGTTACCCGACTTCGTTTTGATAACCAATGCGGCATTGGCATTAAAAATAGCTCGAAAGAGGCGGCAGAACGCTTGATGCGTTACGCTCTCAACTTTGCCCTTAAAGAGCACAGTGAATCCCTTACTGTGGTGCACAAAGGCAATGTACTCAAATTTACCGATGGCGCGTTTAAACGCTGGGCATTTGCACTTGCTGAGCAAGAGTTTAACGCTGTAGCGCATGAAAATGGTCGTTGGTTAGTGATCAAACGAGACGATCAAGATGATTTAATCATCAAAGAAGTGATTGCCGATAACATGCTTCAACAAGCGCTGCTCACCCCAGAGCAGTTCGATGTGGTGGTGACAACAAATCAAAACGGTGATTACTTGGCTGATATGCTTACAGCTCAGGTGGGTGGCGTGGGTATTATGCCTGCAGCAAATTTGAATAATGAAGTGGCTTTTTTTGAACCGACTCATGGTACATTTAATCGCATCGCCGGTGAAGACAGTGCAAATCCAACAAGCAGTATTTTAAGTGCGGTCATGATGCTACGTTTTATGGGCTGGCATCAAGCTGCGGATAGCATTGAAAAAGCGCTTGAACAGACGCTTAGCGCAAATGAAATGACGTTTGATTTAGCTAACCTAGTAGCCGGTGCGACGATGCTTAGTTGCAGTGATTTTGCAAAAAGCATCATCGCTCGAATAAGTAACCCAAATAATTAACCATATTAAGCGGCATTGGCATTTTTAACAGCGTAGACACATGGTTTACCTGTTAATTGTGCTGCACGTTGGTAAATGTGCTCTGCACCTGGTTCGTTACTTGTTATGCCTGTTAATGTGTCCATTAACGCTACCACTAAAATTGCCGGTACTTGGCAACAGTATTCATCGAGCACTGCGGTTGTAGTTTGCGCATCTACATGACAATGCGGGTGAGAACATACAGAGCTATATGCTTTTAACAGTGTGTCTGCTTGTAAAACATCATCATCTTGATGTTTGGTTTTACGGCATTGGCAGCCAAACTCATCAACCATCGTTGCCAGTGTTTGGTAAATTTCTTCGCAAGCTAAATCGCTTTTTTTACAAAGCTGCTGCTCGATGAATGAGTGTAATTGACCATTGATGTAAAGGCCGTCCTGTTGAGTGAATTGCGCTGAAGTTTCCATAATCATTTTCTCTTTGTTTATGTGCTTAACTTCACTCTAGCCCTTCACTCATTATTTATGAAATTGTTGTTTTCAATAACTGATATTGATTTAATCAATATTATGTTGTTTTTAGCGATCAGCCACCGTACCGGCAAAGGCAAGTAGCTCTCTGCGCAGCCACTGGTGCGGGTTTGCGTGATGTAACAAAGGGCTCCATAACATTTTCACTTCAATAGGAACTATTTGAAATGGCACTGGACTTATCACCAAATCAGTGTGTTTTGCTAATAACATGGCTTGGCGGCGAGGGAGTGTGGCGATAAGTTTTGGTGATTGGCACAGCAAGCTTGCCACCATGTAATGGCGGGTGAATACACGAATATTGCGGGTTTGTTCTAGTTGCCATAAGGCCTCATCGACCCAGCCGAGTTTTTGGCTGCCTGATTTATTCGTCACGGCCGCTTCTACGCCCCAACCAGCCCGATTCACCCAAATGTGCTCTTGTGCAAGGTAGCCTTCAAGGTTTTGCTGCTGTAAATAAGGGTTGTCTGGGTGTGTTAAGCAGCAGTAATTGTCGCGCCACACACTGGCTTGATGGAATGAGCGGGGTAGGCCGTTAAAGCGATTAATTGCAAGGTCGATGGTGCCTTTTTCCATATCCTGAAGGTTAACATCGCTTGGGCTCAAAATATCAAAATTAAGCCCCGGATTTTTTGCTAGTTGCTGGGTGATAAACGGCGCAATAAGCGTTGATTCAAGGTAGTCGTTTGCCATGATCCGAAACGTAATATTTGCTGTGCTCGGGTCGAATATTTCACTTGGCTGAGTAATTTCTTCGGCCATTTTTAACAGTGATTCTATTTCAGGTTTGAGGCTGAGTGCTTTTGCAGTTGGCGTCATTGTGCCTGCGGCTCTCACTAATAATGGATCATCAAATAAATCACGCAAACGTTTAAGTGCGTTACTCATTGCAGGTTGAGTCAAAGCCAGTTTATTGGCGGCTTTAGACACACTTTGTTCATCAATGAGGACATTTAAATACACCAATAGGTTGAGGTCGACGTGCCTAATATTCATTTGATCAATCTTATTTATTATCTTTATTAATTACCTAAATTAAAGCGCGCTTGCTATTGTGTGTAAACAAGGCAACTAAAATAATCAGCATAAGCGATAAAAATAATGCCACAGCAGAGTTCACATTTGGCTGTTAAATCACACAGCGAACAGTTAAATCAGGTCGTAGCGACTAAGCTTGCCCGTGCGGTGTATGCTGGCTTTGAGGCTATGTTTGCAGAATTTTTAAATATTACCCTCGGTGCGCAAAGTCGCTTTGAACAGCGCCAGTGGCATCAAGTTCAAGGGGCTATGAAATCGCGATTGCAGGTTTACGAGGGGCAAGTCAAAAAGGTAAGCCAAGCGGTAAAAATTATTGCTTATAGTGAAGTGGACGACCCAGCGCTTTGGCTATTAGCCAAACAAATATACGCAGAGATGGTGCAAAGCCACGAAAATCAGCCCATTGCTCATACGTTTTTTAATTCAACCTTCGGTGCAATCTGGGACTCTCGAAAAATCCGCAATGTGCACTTGTTTGTACTAAAAGCGCGCTATCAATTGGGGCCAAGGCCCTTTGATTCATTGGTTAGCCGTATTTCCCTGCAAAATGGCTTTGAAACTGCGATCAGCAGCTTGATCAAACGTCATGTGTTTCGCTCACAATACGCTAACTTTGCTGATGATGTTGCCATGTTACAGCGCACCTTGATTGCCGGAGCAAAACAGCAATGCCCACAAGTTTATGAGCTGCTTGCTCTTAACGATGGCTATATTGAATACGCTAATTCATTGTTTTTCAGAAATAAAGCGTGCTACATCATAGGTCGTTGTATTGCTAAAAATGGCGATAACATGCCATTTGCGATTGCGCTATTAAACAGTGAAAAAGGTCTTCATATTGATGCTGTAATGATGGGAGCTGATCAACTCAGCTTGTTGTTTGGCTTTGCGCGTACTTATTTTATGGTCGACACTGACCAACCCGCCCGATATGTTGATTACCTCAGTGTTTTAATGCCTCATAAGCAACGTTTTGAGCTGTTTAATGCCATAGGCTTTATCAAACACGCGAAAACCGAGTTTTATCGTTATAAAGTTGATACCACGCGTAATAGCCCCGTTGACGATAAATACATACTTGCGCCGGGTACGCCGGGCATGGTGATGCTGGTATTTACCACCCCAGGCTCAGATTATGTGTACAAGGTAATAAAGGATAAATTTAGTGCGCCAAAAACGGCCACCAAACAACAAGTAATGGCCAAGTACGACTTTGTTAAACAAGCCGACCGAGTAGGACGGCTAGTCGATACCCATGAATTTCGCTATTTAGCGTTTGATTTAAGCCGATTTAGTGATGAGCTTATAGAAACTATGCAGCAGCAAATTGCTGATAGCCTAGTGATTTCGGGAAATGCACTTATTTTGCGCCATGTGTATGTAGAGCGCAAAATGACACCGCTTAATTTGTACATCAACGACTGTGATGAGCGAAAACTGCAGCAAGTTATGGTTGATTACGGTAAGGCAATAAAAGAGCTCGCGGGGGCTAATATCTTTCCCGGTGATATGCTGATGAAAAACTTTGGTGTTACACGTTGGGGAAGAGTGGTGTTCTATGACTACGATGAAATTTGCCCTTTGACAGAGTGTCAATTTAGAGAGCTGCCAAAAACAGAGGATTCATTGGATGAACTCAGTAGCGAGAGCTACTTCGATATTGCCGAAAACGACGTATTTCCGAGCCAGTTTAAAGTGTTTTTTAGTGCCAATAAGCGGGCCTTTGAGCACTTTAATGCAGCCCATCAAGATATATTTACAGCTACTATGTGGCAGCAACTCCAAGCGGCTATAAACGATGGGCAATTGCTTGATGTATATCCTTATAAACAGTCTTGGCGTTTTTCTTCGATGAGAGCTCAAATGAAAAAATCTCATCCTACAACTGTTTAATAGGAACATAGTGTTAGCGTATGCTATTGAAAAATTGCTAAGGAACGCACTATGAAAAACACACTGTTATTATCGAGTTTATTTATTTCGTCTATGGTAAGCGCCAATCCGTTATTAGGTAGCTGGCAATTTGTTGAAGGCAAATATGCAACCAATGACGGCTATGTGACGGCAAAAGCGCCAGAAATTACCTCTGTTAAACTGATTACACCCAGTCATTTTAGCTATATCACCCAAAAGCAAGGCAACTTTCATTATGCTGGTGGCGGCAAATATGTTTTGCAAGACCAGCAATTTATCGAAACTTTTTCCTATGGTAATGTACCTTCATTACTTGGTAAGACCATGGCATTTGATTACAAAATAGAAGGTGATTTGTGGCACCACACCTTGTATGAAAATGGCAAATTAGTCGAAGCTGAGGTCTGGCAACGAATTAAATAGAAGGTGATATGCGTTATATTAAGCACGAAGACTCACAGTTACATTTTGCGCAAACAGATAAACCAACTCTAAAAGATAACGAAGTTCTTATTGCTGTAGCGGCGATCGGCGTTAATCGCGCAGATTGTTTACAGCGACAGGGCAAATATCCAGCACCCAAAGGTGACAGTGAAATATTAGGTTTAGAATGCGCCGGAACCATTGTTGAGCAAGGTAGTGCAGTATCGGGTGACCTGCTTAATAAGCGCGTTTTTGCCTTGTGTGCGGGTGGTGCTTATAGTGAATATGTTGCCGTTGATGCTGCGCAAGTGATGCCTTTACCAGATGCAATGAGCATGGCACAGGGCGCAGCTATCAGCGAAGTATACTTAACGGCTTTTTCTGCCTTATTTCAATTTGGTCAGCTTAAAGCAGGGCAAACGGCACTGATCCATGCGGGAGCCAGTGGTGTAGGTGGTGCGGCAATTCAAATGGCAAAGCGCGCAGGCGCTCAAGTAGTGATTACCGCGGGCAGCGATGAAAAGTGCGAGCATGCCAAGCAGCTTGGCGCAGACCATACTATCAATTATAAAACCACCGACTTTGTAGAATATTTTAAAGCTAATAATTTACAGGCCAATACCATTGTTGATCCTGTATCAGGAAGCTATTTAAATAAAAATGCTGCTGTTGCAGCCATGGATTGCCAAATTGTGATGTTAGCATTTTTAGATGCACGCTTTGCTGAGGTTGACTTTGCAAGGCTGCTTAGTAAGCGGATTTCATTTCATGCATCAACGTTACGGAACCGTTCAATTGAATTTAAGCGCGATTTAAAAGAGCAGTTTATATCGCGCTTTTATGATGATTTGGCTAAAGGGTTGTTCGATTGCAATATCTATAAAACCTTAAATTGGCAAGAGGCAAATGAGGCGCACCGCATTTTAGATAACAACGAAAATTCGGGAAAAGTGGTTCTGTTAGTTGAATAACAGCAATTTGCCCATATTATTGGTTTTATTAGTAGTTAAAAGTAAAGGTTAGTATGAACCCAATTATTGCAATGCTCAAAGAGCACAATGTCAGTGATGAAAAAGTGCGTGAGCTGTTCCAAGCGTTTATGGAAAACCCAATGATGGCAATGGGTTTGGTTCAACAGTTAGGTATTCCACCAGAGAAGCTTCAACAATTGATGGCATTAGTGATGACTCAGCCACATCTTATTAAAGAAGCGGCTGAATCAGTTGGCATCAGTGATGATGAAGTTGAACAAGCCAAAGCGCAGTTCAAAAATCAGCAGTCATAAAATTGAATGATTCGAATTGAAAAAAGGTTAGCTATTTGGCTAACCTTTTTTGTTAGTATTATTGATACGAAAACACGTCGTCCAGTTTTTTATCAAACAACTGTGCAATCTTAAAAGCCACCTCAAGAGAGGGGGAATATTTACCTTTTTCAATCGCTACAATGGTTTGCCTTGAAACACCAACAGCCTCTGCTAATGCTTGCTGAGTCATTTCATTGTGATGAAATCGAAGTTCTCGAATGGTATTACTGAGCTGTTTTGTCATTTAGCTGTCTCTTCGATATAAATACGCTTTGCTAGCAATAGTAATAATTTCACTCACTAAAAAACCAATAATAAGAAAGTGCATAATATTATATAGATCAGAGACCTCAGGTAACAGCATACGTCCAGACACACGCTCAATTTGCGTTGTTAAAAATACACACATTAAAATAATTGCAGAGCAAAACCAATGACCAAGTTTGGTGCTTTTTAGCTCAATAAGCTTATCGCGCTCATCATCTCCTAAGTCTGCTTCTTTGTGTTTAATAGCCGCAAGCAGAGATTGCATAATGATCTCTAAGATCACCGCTACTACAACAACCTTATACAAATAAGACACCATGGTATCTTGGTTAAGCTCACCTGCAGCTTGAAGTGAATTAATCCCTAAAAGGTAATAGCTTAAAAGGCCAATGGTTACCACTAAGGTGCCCCAAATTGTCATTTCTTTGTAGCTCATCGTTATTATCCAATGTAAAAAATATTTGACTTGATGTTAAGTAAACTACTCATTACTTGTGGTGTCAAATAATTTTGACATCATGTATGGTATTTTTATCATTGACGTATTTCGTTACATTTAGTTAAGAACTAATTCGAACCGCAGTGGCTCTTATGAAAACAAACAACAAATAAGGAACGAATATGAACTGGCTTTTGAAAGTATGGAAAAATAACCGCTCTTTGATTTTATTTATCTGCTTGATGAGTGTTTTTAGAAGTGCGGTGGCTGATTGGTATGAAGTGCCAACAGGTTCAATGAACCCGACCATCGTTGAAGGGGATCGAATTTTAACGGATAAAATGGCTTATGATCTGCGTGTGCCATTTAGTCATATTTCTCTAATGCGCACAGATGAGCCAAAAGCCGGTGATATCATTGTATTTGACTCTAAAGCTGCAAATAATCGCTTAATAAAGCGTGTCGTTGGCGTGTCGGGAGATACAGTGACATTAGTAGATAATAAATTGATCATTAACGGCAAAGCGCTTGATTACGAACTAGATAATGATGAGCAACAGCAGCAGACACTTATTGAAAACCTTGCTGGTGTTCAACACGCTATTCAAGTATCAAAAACGCCTTCGGTGATGCAGCATTTTGCCCCTGTCGTTATCCCCAAGGACATGTATTTAGCGATGGGCGATAACCGCGATAATAGTGCAGACTCGCGAGTAATTGGCTTAGTGCCTCGCAGTGAGTTATTAGGTAAAGCTAAAAGAGTGCTTGTATCACTCGATTATGATGATTATTACTTACCTCGAAAAGAGCGGGTTTTGCATGATTTATACTTAGCACCTTAGCTAAACAAAAAAACCGTTGTGCCTAGACACAACGGTTCATTTATAAGCTAGTAATTGTGTAATTACATTACACGCATACCAGGCTCTGAGCCTTCATCTGGGTTAAGAATATAAATTTCTTTACCGCCAGGGCCTGCTGCTAATACCATGCCTTCAGACATACCAAAACGCATCTTACGAGGCTTAAGGTTCGCTACCATAACCGTTAGCTTGCCTTCGATGTCTTCTGGTGCATACGCAGATTTAATACCTGCAAATACTTGGCGCGTTTCGCCACCTAAATCTAAAGTTAGTTTTAATAACTTATCTGCGCCTTCAACATGTTCTGCTTTCGCAATTTTCGCTACACGTAAATCAACTTTAGCAAAGTCGTCAAATTCGATTTCAGGGCTGATTGGCTCTTTAGCTAGTGGGCTGTTTGGATCAATCTTGTCTTTTTCAGCAACTAGGCTTTCTTTTGATTCTTCAATCATTTTGTTTACTTTATCCATTTCAACACGTTGCATTAACGGTTTGAATTTATTGATTGCGTGACCAACAAGCGCTGTTTGCGCGCCTTGCCATGTTAAACCGTCGTTTAAGAAGGCTTCAACGTTTGCTGCCATACCTGGCAGAACAGGCTTTAAGTAAGTGATAAGTACACGGAACATATTCAAACCAAGTGAGCATACATCGTGTGCTTCTTGTTGTTTTGTTTCGTCTTTAATTAACACCCACGGCGCTTTAGCATCGATGAATTGGTTTGCTTTATCAGCAAGGGCCATGATTTCACGAATTGCACGGCTGTAATCACGGTTTTCATAGTGATTTGCGATGCTTGCAGAAGCTGCTTGGAACTCACCTAATAGCGCTTCGTCCATTACGGTGTCGCTAAGCTTGCCATCAAA
>NZ_JAKGBG010000043.1:0-40839 GCF_021532595.1 Pseudoalteromonas sp. OFAV1 | reverse complement strand
CACCACCGTATACTTTTGCAAGTACGTTAGTGATTGCTGCTGTTAGAGTTGTTTTACCGTGGTCAACGTGGCCGATTGTACCAACGTTTACGTGCGGTTTTACGCGTTCAAACTTTTCTTTTGCCATGACGGAACCTATCAGTTTTGTGTATCTAGATTACATATGAAAATAATCCACCGAGGGTAGATTAATTTAATTTTTTCAAATTTCAAATAGTTTTTTCTGACAGATAAAGGAAGAAATTAAGATGAGTTCTCGATACTGGTGCTGATAGGCAGATTTGAACTGCCGACCTCACCCTTACCAAGGGTGCGCTCTACCAACTGAGCTATATCAGCAACACCAGAAGTCTGGAGCGGGCAGCGGGAATCGAACCCGCATCATCAGCTTGGAAGGCTGAGGTAATAGCCATTATACGATGCCCGCATAGGAACCTGTTCTTAAACTACCTCTAACCGTCAAGAATAAAGTGGTGGAGGGAGCTGGATTCGAACCAGCGAAGGCTGAGCCGTCAGATTTACAGTCTGATCCCTTTGGCCGCTCGGGAACCCCTCCACGAAAATTCTTTACTAAGTCACTTCCGGTAAAAGGAAAGTGGTGCCGACTATCCGAGTTGAACGGATGACCTACTGATTACAAGTCAGTTGCTCTACCAACTGAGCTAAGTCGGCACTGCTTTAGTACGGGGCGAGATTCTAAGGTAAGGTTTATTGTGATGCAACAATAAAATCAAAAAAAATGTGTTTTTATGTGTTAAACGCTCACTATTCAGGCAAATATAGGCTTTTTTACTGTTTTAGTGTTAATTCTAACCAGTAATTCAGTCCTTTAAAAACAAGCTGACTGTCAAACTCACTCTCAGCGAACTGTTCGGCCAACAACTTTCCATAGCCACCAGCGAATAATAAACGGCTATTTTCGTTATTAAGATGACGCTTAGCTTGCTCAATTGCTCCTACAGTCGCAACAAGTGCACCGTTTTTTAAACCATTAGGGGTATTTCGGCCTAACTCTGCTGCAAAGGGAGTTTGCCCATCATCGAACACTTTTTGCGTATTTTGCGTTAGTGAGGTTGTCATTAAATCAAGCCCAGGCAAAATCCACCCGCCAAGATGTTCTCCTTCGCTGTTTAATACATCAATCGTTGTTGCGGTGCCAGCATCGACCACAATACAGTGTTGCTTTGGCAGCTCCACATATGCAGCAATTAGTGCAAGCCAACGATCAATACCTAAATTGGTAAAGTGCTCGTAGGCACATTTTAAATTCTCAAGTTTAGCGCTTACTTTTGCCTCGTACACGGTAACTTTATGTTGCTCGGCTAACTTAATGAGAGGAGCAAGCAACTCGGTGCTGCCTACACAAGCAAACACCATGTCATTAATTTGCGGCCAAGGCAGCGCATTCAGTTCACACGGTTTGTAACAGCCCTGATTATATAAAACAGCTTTAATAGCAGTATTACCTACATCAACTAACAGTCTCATTTATCTGCCTTACGCAATGAAATCTCACCACCATAGTAACTCTTTACCTCTCCGTCTTGGCGAATGCGGATACCACCTTGGCTATCAATCCCTTCACAAATTCCTCGCCAGCTACGATGCCCTGTATTTAGCTCGACACACTCTTTAGCAAATGCATTTAAGCTATTCCATTGTATGTACATCTCGTTTAGCCCTGACTGCTGGTACCGCGCTAATCGCTGTTCTAAACAAATACACAAATAAGCAGCGAGTTTATTCTTATCTAACTGTTGAACATGCTGACTCAGGTCGGTCCACGCTTGGTCAATGTGTTGGCTGACACTTTCGGGCATATGTAGATTTATGCCAATACCGATCACTAATTGACAGGGCCCTTGTGGTTGCCCATCAAGTTCAACGAGAACACCCGCCAGTTTTTCTCTGTTTATATAAATATCGTTTGGCCACTTAAGCTCAACATCAATTTGATACAAGGCTTTTAAGGCATCATATACAGCTAGCCCTACTGCAATCGACACTCCCATCGCCGCCTGTAAGCCATCATCCAAGCGCCAGAAGTAACTAAAGTATAAATTAGCGCCAAATGGTGATTGCCATACTCGGCCGCGACGGCCTTTTCCTGCTTGTTGCATTTCCGCAACCAGTACAGTGCCAGATGTTAACGGAACATCACTTTGTAGACGGCGCATTAATTCACTGTTGGTTGAATCAATAATTGGCTGCACCTCAACGTTGGCTGTGTTACCACCTAGTTTTTTATACTGCTCAGTAATCGCTTGTTGATTTAGAAACCCTGCATTATTGTTCAGGCAATACCCTTTACCCGTTACTTTAAAGATATCTAGGCCCATTTCCTGCAAAGAATGAATATGTTTACCAACAGCAGCACGGCTAATACCTAATTGCTCTCCTAATTGCTGGCCAGAAACAAAACCACCTTGATTGAGCGCTTGCAAAATAGCTAATTTATTACCATCTGGCGCTTTCATGATGAAGCTCCCAATTCAATGTGACACTCACGATCGGCATCAATCAGTCGCACCTCGTGTTGTAGCGCAATTTTGTAATTTTGCCAGACTTGTTGCTGAACATGTTTCACCATGGCAATTAAATCATCTCCAGTGCTATTGCCGTGATTCACGAGCACTAACGCTTGCTGCTGATGAACTTCAATTCCTGCAACTTGATAGCCTTTTAACCCAGCATGTTCAATCAACCACCCTGCGGCAACCTTATGATGTTCAGCATCAACATAGTAATGAGGTAGCTCAGGGTACTGTTTTAGAAGTAACGCAAGTTGTTCATTAGAGACCACAGGGTTTTTAAAAAAACTTCCCGCATTAGCAAGTTCACTTGGGTTTGGTAGTTTGCTGTTTCTAGTTGTGATGATTTGTTCAAACACCTGCTGTGGCGAAGGAGTTGTAAGCTGTTGCAATGGCCCATAACTAAGCACTGGTTGCCACTTTTTAGGGAGCAGTAACCCGACTTGAGTGATCACTGCTTTATTTTTAAGTGCATGTTTAAAGATAGAGTCACGATAGCCAAATTGGCATTCGTCTTTTGTTAAACGGTTTATCGTTTTGGTAGCAATATCAAAGTACTCAACATAACTAACAAACTTTTCGAGCTCCACACCATAAGCACCAATATTTTGCACTGGTGCAGCGCCAACGGTACCGGGGATTAAAGCAAGGTTTTCAAGCCCTGGCATGTCATTGGCAATGGTCATAGCGACTAATTGATGCCAGTTTTCTCCGGCCGCTATATGCAATAAAAAGCCATCTCTTTGCTGCTCTATATTTATGCCCTTCGTGTTCATGTGAACGACAGAACCTTGGTAGTCAGATAAAAACACCGTATTACTGCCTTCACCTAAAATACAAAAGGGAGACGAAAAGTCTGTGCTTAAAAGCTGATTCACTTCATCAATTTGATAAAAATGCTGGCATTGGCTTGGCAAAGAAAAGGTATGAAAAGATTGCAGGGACTGAGCCACAAAACGCCTCAAAGGTTACCGGTAACTAATCGCATTAGTGTAACCTATCGTCGCAAAATACGCATTAGATTGTAAAAATCACTCAACCCACTGCACTAATCATGTTATAAAACGGGCTCTTTTTCATTTGTGTTCCAGGGTTATTATGAAGTTTAAACCATTACTTTTAAGTCTTGCTATGGCCGGTGCTTGCTCTCAAGCAACTGCAGATGCAATCAGCCAGCACACTTACGCAAACTTAGATGACGTAACAACCACTCACCTACTACTAGATTTAGATGTTGATTTTGATGACAAACAACTAGAGGGTTTTGTTGAGCATACGCTAGATTGGCACAATGCGAACAGCAAAACACTTGTACTTGATACTCGCGATTTAGATATCGACAAAGTAATGTATCAAGATAAAAAAGGCAGCTGGCACAAAGCTGACTTCACCCTTGCTGCACGTGATGACGTGAAGGGCTCAAAATTAACAATTAAATTTAAAAGCCAAGCGGTTAAAGCACGTATCTACTACAACAGCCGCCCAGAAGCTTCAGGTTTACAGTGGTTAACACCAGAGCAAACAGCCAGTAAGTCACACCCATTTATGTACAGCCAATCACAAGCAATTCATGCTCGTAGTTGGATCCCTGTACAAGATACGCCTGCAATGCGCGTAACTTACTCAGCACGTATTCACACTCCTAAAGACATTCGTGCAGTTATGAGTGCTGACAATAAAGATGCGCTTTATAAAGACGGCGACTACTTATTCGATATGCCACAACCCATTTCGCCATACTTAATCGCAATTGGTGCGGGTAATTTAGAATTTAAAGCCATGTCTAAGCAAACCGGTATTTTTGCTGAGCCAACAATTTTAGATGCGTCGGTTGCGGAGTTTAACGACACACAAGCGATGATCGACAAAACTAACGCAATGTATGGCGAATACGCATGGGGTCGTTACGACTTATTAATGCTGCCACCAAGCTTCCCATTCGGTGGCATGGAAAACCCACGCTTGTCATTCATCACACCAACGGTTGTTGCCGGCGATAAAAGCTTAGTAAACCTAATTGCTCACGAGCTTGCTCACTCTTGGTCTGGTAACTTAGTTACCAATGCAACGTGGGAAGATTTATGGCTAAACGAAGGCTTCACGTCTTACGTTGAAAACCGCATCATGGAAGAAGTGTTTGGCCGTGACCGTGCAGTGATGGAACAAGCCCTTGATGCAGCAGGCTTACGTGCATTACTTAAAACGCTACCAGCACCAGATACGCGCCTTAACTTAAAACTAAATGGCCGCGATCCTGATGATGCATTTAGCTCAGTGCCTTACACTAAAGGTCAACTTTTCTTAATCTATCTAGAAAACAAATATGGTCGTGACAAGTTTGACCCATTTGTAAAAGGTTACTTTGATCAATTTGCGTTTAAGTCTCTTACAACCGCTCAATTTGTTACTTACTTAAAAGCAAACCTGATCGACAAATACCCAGGCGTGGTCAGCATGGATAAAGTTAATGAGTGGATTTTTGAGCCAGGTTTGCCAAGTGATGCACCAAATCCAACCTCTGATGCCTTCGATAAAGTTGATGCTGTAACCAAAACATGGTTAAACGGTGAGATTAGCGCAGCTCAATTACCAACAGCAGATTGGTCTGTTCATGAGTGGCTACACTTTTTAAATAATCTACCTCGCGATTTAAGCATTGAAAAAATGACTGAGCTTGATAAGCAATTCAACTTAACACAGTCAACTAATGCTGAGCGCGCTTTCGCATGGTTTATGCTAGCGGTAGGTAATGGTTATCAACCAATTTACCCTGCTCTTGATAAGCACCTCTCTGGCATCGGTCGCCGTAAATTAATTGTGCCACTATATAAAGCACTTATTAAGAACGGTAAAAAAGACTGGGCGCATGATGTGTACTTAAAAGCACGTCCGGGTTACCACCCTCTTGCACAAGGTACAGTTGACGACTTATTCGCAAAATAAGTCACTAAACTCAAAAAAGGCGCTGATTTCAGCGCCTTTTTTAATAATTAGATTTAGTTGCTTACCTTTTGTAAGAATGCCCGACGTTCTTCAGGGCTCGCTTGTTGCCACCAAAACTCTAGCATTGCCGCTGCATTTGGCATATTTTTTAATCCAGCCTGCCCACCTGGTACTTTTGCAGGTAAGGTAACTGGCACCGCTGTCGCAGGCTTACTACTTGAACTTGCAACAGGCGCTGTCGCAACAGCTTGCGCTGACGTTGACTGTGCACGATAACTAACAATTGATAACGGCATCGCAAGCTCACTGCCTTTCGCTTTTAGGCTCACTTGAGGTGACTCAGCAAACACCTGCGCTGCTACAGCATTACTGGCGCGATTAAATACAACATCATAGTCTTTGCCATTTTCAACCGTCACTTCAACCCAAAAAGGCTCTGACTCTACAACCTGATGGTCGTCATAACCTTGCTCATATAGATCTGTGTATTTCATTTTCAGCTGATAGGTACCTGGGGCAAGCTCAACATCATCAACACGGCTAAAAAATGATTGCTCAATAAGACGATCTCCCACTTGTAACGGTACAAGCTCTTCTGGAAAGTGAATAGTCTCGGCTACACTGCTAACACTATTCAATAGCATTAACACACTACTCAGTAATACTAACTTACGCATGTTCACTCCTTGGTTGTTCAACTTGTGGCAGTTTCAGTTTGACACTGCAAATAAAGTTTGTCATTAGTGGGCGGTCATTTAACCACATTTATAAGAGAGCTAAGTATGAGCCAAGAGACTATTTTTACAAAGATTATTAATCGCGAGATCCCTGCCGATATTGTCTATGAAGACGAGTTATCACTGGCTTTTAAAGACATTAATCCACAAGCACCCTTTCATGTATTGATCATTCCCAAAACACCAATTGCGACTGTTAATGACGTTACAGAAGAAAATGCCCACTTGGTTGGTCACTTGTATGTCGTTGCTGCAAAACTAGCTAAGCAATTTGGTTTTAGTGAGGATGGCTTTCGTGTTGTGATGAATTGTAACGAACATGGCGGGCAAACGGTGTACCATATACACCTACACATGTTAGCGGGCAAACCAATGGGTTGGCCTCCTTACCAAGATAAGATGAAAGAAAGCATCTAGCACTTTAATATGTAAATAACTGTAAAAAGTAGCACAAACATATTAATTTGAGCTATACTATATATATATCAGTTAGTTAACACGTTGCATTAAGTTAACTAACTGTATTATTTGACACAAAATAGACACAAACTGCACTTTTCCTGCACAACTCTCAGAAATTTCTAATACGAAAGGGGTGGATTGCGTGGTAGGATGAAACTGTCAACTTTATTCAAGAGTGTATATATATGAGTAGTTCAGCCTTTTTATTATTAGATCCAGAACCGGTTAACACAATTGGTGTTAATGTATTAGAACCACTTTTAAAAACACAGGGGCTAGACGTCACATCTGGTACTGATATTTCTGAAGTACCTGAAGGCACACGCTTGTTATTCATTGAAACATCAAGCACTGATCCATGGGGTAAGCTTAAAGAGCAACTCGTTCATCTGCGCATGAAATGCGATATCGTATTATTCAATTTAGATGAAAACCCTGAATTAGCTAACCGTGCTCTATTAAGTGGTATCCGTGGTGTTTTTTACACAACAGACAATGCTGATGTGTTAATGAAAGGCATTCGTTTGTTGCTGGAAGATCAATTATGGTATCGCCGCGAAATCATGTGTAATGCATTAAATCGCATGCTGCAGTTTAATAAAGATGCCTTACATAAACTGACAGATGGCGACATCGAGCCGGTTAAACTTACTAAACGTGAAAAAGCAATTATTTCACTAATGAGTAAAGGTTCGAAAAATAAAGAGATTGCTGAAGACTTAAGCATCAGCCCACACACAGTAAAAACTCACTTGTACAGTGCATTCAGAAAAACCAAATGCCGTAACCGTATCGAGTTATTGTCATGGGCACAGCAAAATATTCCTGACGAGATCCGTTAAATCCAATACGCTTCGTCAAGTATTATTGCCAATTGCTACAATACACCCTACTAAGTTAAACAGACGCTACTAGCGTCTGTTTTTGTATCTTGTGGTTGATATACATGGCAATAGACCTTATTCTCAAGCTGACTGCAGACTGCCGGAAAAATAATGCTAGATTCAGCTACTTTATATTATGTAAGCGCCGCTATGATGGCGATAATGACGTTACTGAACTATTTAACCTGGCGAACAAATAATAATACCCCAGGTACACTTCTTTATATTTTCTACCCTCTTGTCATGTTTGCATCAGTAATGAGTTTTGCATTACATGGTCATATTAATAATGTAGCCAGTATATCGATTGCCAACTCACTACTTTTTTGTGCCTCGATCATTCATGTTCTTGCCGTTTGCCAATTTTTCAATGCTAAGTGTGTCGGTTTCAAAGCTTTTGTCGGTATAACTGCAGCATTTGCGCTACTTATGATCTACCTCTCTACTGACAATTCAGAGTTAAGAAGTCGCATTTTAGTTTCTGATTTACAGCATGTTATCGAAGCGCTGTTCTTATTGGCACTGTTCATTCGCAATGGCCGCAAAAACTACCCTAATGGCAGCATTGTCTATATTTTAATACTCAGCATTATTCTTGCTATTTTTACTGGCCGCACTTTATTAATGGGCGATATTGCTAAAGCAGACTTATTATCAGCAAACTGGTTTAGTATTACCCTATTCATTAACGGCGTTATCGCACCCATGTTTTATGCCACGGGTATGGCATTATTATGTAATGAACGCCGAGAACAGAATTTAAATCAACTCACTGAAAAAGCACAAAAAGACCTTGAAATTCGCGGCTTATTTTTGTCAACAATTAGCCATGAAATTCGCACCCCCCTAAATGGTATTTTAGGGAGCGCACAACTTATCATGAACCAATCAAGTGATCCTCGCGATAAACCTTACTGTGAAGCGATTATCAACTCTGCAGAATCTCTCAATTTACTGGTTGATAAAGTCCTTGATTATGCAAGTCTAGATCAGCGTGATGAAGCGCTTTATGAAGAAGATGTTGAGTTTAAAACTTGGTTGAACAATTTATGCTTACTGCTAAGCCCACTTGCAGAACAAAAACATTTAAAGTTTGAGCTTATTTACGATTTACCTGCTCAAGCATGTTACTACTGCGACCAGCAAAAACTAAGACAAGTTATTATTAACTTAGTGGGTAATGCGATTAAATTTACAGACCACGGCGCAGTAAAAATACATGTAACGTTACTTAAAGAAAGACAATTAGATCATCTTGTTCGCATCAGTGTTATCGACTCAGGTCCGGGTATCGAAGACGAAGAAATTATCTTTCTCACAGAACCCTATGTACAAAGCAGTGCAGGTAAAGAAAAAGGCGGCACGGGACTTGGTTTGGCAATAACAAGCCGATTACTCGAGAAGCTTGGAAGTAAACTTAATATAACCAGTGAGCTAAATAAAGGCAGTACTTTTAGTTTCGATATTTCACTTGCGATTGGTGAGCTTAGTCTTGTTGAACAGCGCCACCAATCAAAAGACTATGTCACTGGGCTTGACGTTTTATTGGTCGAAGATCTCGACCTAAACCAAAAAATTGCTATCGAATTTATGGCCGATGACGAGCACAAAATTAAGCTCGCAAAAGATGGTAAAAGCGCTATAGAGTTAATGCAAAAGCATCACTTTGACGTAGTGTTACTTGATATGAATTTACCTGATCTCAGTGGGCAGGATGTATTAAAAAAACTCAAAACTGTTGACCACTTAAATCAACGAACACCGGTGCTTGCCTTTACAGCAAGCCTTAGCCCCGATGAAATAAAAGAATACTTGGCGCTGGGAATTAAAGATATTGTCGGAAAACCAATAAAGCAACAAAAACTACGCCAAGCACTTAGCGATTCGCAAACGAACCAGGCTGCTAGCATAGCTGTCGAGCTGCGCGACACTTTGTACGATGAAACGGCTGCAGCGACACTTGTAAGCTCATTTAATGAAGATGAAGTATCATCAATCTACAACGAATTTGTTTTATCAGCTCGTAACAAGTTGATTCGCTGTCAACAACTTGTAGAAGATGATAAAGAACAGTGCATCAAACTTCTCCACCGCCAAGCCAGTACCGCTTTGCAATTAGGCTTTAACCGTTACGGCTTAGAGCTTAAAAAAATAGAGCGTAAGTTACTCGACAACAAACCTCTTAAAGACTCGCTTACAGATACACTTGTGCTGTGGCAAGACAGCCTTCAAGCCTACTTAAAACATGTAAGAAGTGAATTAGCTTAGGGAAAGCGGAAGCGTTAAAACCTAACCAATAGAAGTTTAAGTCGGGTGTTTTCAATAAAGAAACAACCGGCTCAATTTAGTTAAAACTTATAGCTAGTCCCTACCATACCTATCATCAAATCGCTCGATGTCGCTTTCATCAAGTATTGCACCGGTTTGTACTTCAATAACGATCAGAGGTGTGGCTTGTTGATTAGCGAGGCTATGTAATTGTTTAGCCGCAATATAACAAGATTGATCGGCTGTTAGCTCAAACTCGTCATCACCTACTCGCACACTTGCCACTCCAGATACGACAACCCAATGCTCTGCACGGTGCTGATGGCGTTGAGTTGAGAGTTTTGCACCGCTGTTGACGATTATTTTCTTTACCTTAAAGCCAGTACTTTCAATTAAAGTTCGATAGTTGCCCCAAGGTCTGAATACCGCTTGATGGTGAGTCAATTTGTCATTATCAATAACAGCAAGCTGCTTAAGTAAATCAGGAAGCTTATCGAGCGCACTTTTATCTGCCACTAAAGTGGCATCATGAGTATGAATAATTGCTTGATTACTCACGCCGAGCGCCGCAATAGTGTGGTCGGCTTCGCTAATGAGTAGATTATTTTCGCTATCTAAACTCACGCCTTGCGAGGCTAAATAGTTACCATGACAGTCTTTTTCAGCGATTTTAGAGAGTGCTGAAAAGCTGCCAACATCACTCCAATTTAAATCAACAGGAATAACAGCAACGTTAGCGCTACGCTCCAAAATAGCATAATCAATGGAATCACTTGGGCATGCTGTAAGTGCATTCGCTACAGGCCGTTGAAAACCTAAATCTGCAGTGAAGCTAGCCGCCTTTGCGACACTGTCAGCAATCTTTGGCGCAAAACGATTAAGTTCGCTTAAATACACATCCGGCAAAAATAAGAACATGCCGCTATTCCAGCCATATTCACCACTGGCAAGGTATTTCTCGGCTAATTGCCGGGCTGGCTTTTCTTTAAATTCAGCCACCTTAAAGCAGCCTTCATGGGCTAACGGCTGACCTTGGCGAATATAACCATAACCAGTATGTGGCTCAGTGGGTGTAATGGCAAAGGTCACTAACTGTTGTTGCTGGCAAAGCGCTATAGCATTATCTAAGCTGGCAATAAGCTTATCAAAATCACTTATGTAGTGATCAGCAGGCATGACTAGTAAGGGATCTTTTAGGCCATTTTGCAATGCAAATTCAGCTGCTAAGGCAATCGCTGGCGCGGTATTTTTACCTTCAGGCTCCAGCAGTAGAGTATAGCTATCTGTGATTTCTGCAATTTGCGCTTTAGCAATAAAACGGTGCTCTTCATTGCATACTAAAATCGGCGCATTAAATCGTGAGTCAGCCACACGTAAAAGCGTGCTCTGTAACAGTGACTTGTCGCTAAGCAAAGGTAAAAACTGCTTAGGCATCGCTTTACGTGACAAAGGCCATAAACGAGAACCTATGCCACCAGCAAGAATAACGGGGGTGATTTTGCGACTCATGATTGCTTAAAGTAAATAATCCAACCATGAGTTTAACAAATTTTTGAGTAGGCTTCTTCGAGCAATTACAGTAACTGAAATTGATCAGCGTCTAAATGAGCAGGAAAAGCCTTTCTAAAGTCATCTAAAGGTGATTTTTCTAAGCGCTTAATAATGATACCCGATTGGTTATCTTCAAGCGCTGCCAAGGTATCACCTTTAAAATCATAAACAGCAGTGCCTCCGCTGTGGGCAACATCATTACCATCAGCGCCAATGCGGTTTACGCCTGCGACATAACAGAGGTTTTCCATTGCGCGTGCTTTTAACAGGGTATCCCACACATGGCGACGAGCAGCGGGCCAATTAGCTACGTTTATCATCACATCATAGTCGTTGCAATTACGCTGGAATACAGGAAAGCGAAGGTCGTAACACACTTGCGGTAAAATGCGAAAATCATTAATAGTGAATATCTCGCGCTGTGTACCCGCTGCAACAAAATTGCCTTCGTTACCTAAACAGAATAAATGGCGTTTGTCGTAATACTTTACTTCGCCGTTTGGCCAAGCCCAATAAAAGCGATTGGCTTTTTTATCACCTTTCACGACTAAAACAGAGCCTGCAACCACAGCATTTTTTTGCTTAGCTGTAGCTTTTAACCAGCTAAGTACCTCGCCTTGCTCAGGCTCACTGCAATCTAGATTAATCGCAAAACCAGTAGCAAATGTTTCTGGCAAGACAATTAAATCAACTTGCTCTTTTAAGCCATTAAGCTGCTCAGTAAAGTGCGCAAGATTAGCGTTTTTATCAAGCCAGTGCAGTGAGGACTGCACTAAAGCTAAGGTTAAAGTTGACATAAAATCTCCGCGGCGCGTTTTAATGTGTCATCATTTTTTGCAAAGCATAAACGAATCACTTTGTCGCTGCTTACGCTGTTGTAAAACACACTAAGCGGCACAGCTGCAACACCAGCTTGCTCTACCAGCCAATGGCAAAACTCAACATCATCAAGATCAGATACATCACTATAATCGAGCAATAAGAAGTAGGTGCCTTCACTTGGTAATATTTTAAAGCGACTGTGTGCTAGTGCTTCGCTAAGTAAATCGCGTTTTTGTTGATAAAAAAGGTTCAGTTCATCAACATGCTCAGGCTCTAACTCAAGCATATCGGCTAGTGCATGCTGGGCAGGCGTAAAGCTTGAAAAAGTCACGTATTGGTGAATTTTACGAAACTCCACCATTAGCTGAGCAGGCGCAACACAATAACCCATCTTCCAGCCGGTGCTGTGAAAGGTTTTGCCAAAGCTTGAGATCACAAAACTGCGTGCAAATAACTCAGGGTCGGTCAGCGCACTTAAATGCAAAGCGCCATCAAAGGTGATGTGCTCATACACTTCATCACTAATTACATATAAATCATGCTTAGCAACAAGTGCTTTAAGGGCATTAATATCTTCTGTTTTAAAGATTTTACCGCTTGGGTTATGTGGCGTATTGATTATAACTACACGCGTTTTGTCTGTAATGACATCGGCTACGGCTTGCCAATCAATTTTGTAATCTGGCGCATGCAAGGCAACGTGAACTGAGCGACCACCGGCAAGTTCGATTGCTGGCTGGTACGAATCATAAGCGGGGTCAAACACCACAACTTCGTCACCCTCTTTGACAAGTGCTTGAATCGCCACGAACAATGCCTCTGTTGCTCCTGAAGTGACAGTAACTTGTTGCTCATAATTTATGTTGTTATGGTATTTTCTAGCAATCAGTGCGGCTATTTGCTGCTGCAGCCTTGCAACACCACTTGAAGGTGCATATTGATTTACCCCCTCAAGTACATAATGATTAAGCTGTTTTTTTAGCAATTCAGGTGCATCAAACTCAGGAAAACCCTGAGATAAGTTAAGCGCTTGGTACTTATTTGCCAGAGCGGTCATTTGACTAAAAATGCTGGTGCCTAAATTCGGCAATTTACTTTCAAACACAGAGGTTCCTTAAAGATGGTTTTGCGCCCGAAGCGATGCTATCATTGCTTAAAACAGATGTATAGCCGTCTAAATAACTTTTAGAATGTCGAGGAATATATGCATAACAATACCGCTATTTCAGAACTAATTGAAGCCGGTAAATGGGTAAGTCAACGCGGTTGGGTCCCTGCTACTGGTGGTAACTTTTCAGCCCGCACAGCAAGTGGCTATGTTGTCACAGCAAGTGGCTTCGATAAAGGCCAACTCGGCACTCATGCGTTTATTGAATTTGATCATGAAGGTAATCGCACTAAGGGCTCAGGTAATCCTTCAGCCGAAACTGAGCTGCATCTAAATATGTATAAGCTGATCCCATCAGCAAACTATGTCTTACACACTCATTCGGTAGCGGCAACCGTGTTATCGCGTGTTATTAAAGGCCATACTATCAACTTACACGGCTACGAAATGCAAAAGTCTTTAAGTGGTGTTAAATCGCATTTAGATACGCTAAGTATTCCTATTTTTGATAACGACCAAGACATCGACCGTTTAAGTTTATTGGTCAGTGATCATCATCTTCACACCCCTATTGAGCATGCCGTATTAATCCGCGGCCACGGTTTATACGTGGTTGGTCGCGATATCAAAGAAGTATTGCGTCATTTAGAAGGCTTAGAGTTTTTGTTTAGCTGTGAACTTGAGCGCTTAAAACTAGAAGGCATTCAAGCTGGAGTTCAGCCATGATCAAAGCGATTTTAACCGATATTGAAGGCACAATTACCCGCATTTCTTTTGTCAAAGACGTCTTATTCCCTTACGCTGCAGGGCAATTACCCGAGTTTGTAAAGTCACATCAAACAGACCCAGAAGTTGCAGCCCAAATTGATGCTGTTAAAGCACATATTGAACAACCCGAAGCCGATATTGACACGGTTATTAAGCATTTAATTCATTGGATAGAAACGGACCAAAAAATTACTCCACTTAAGCAATTACAAGGATTAATTTGGCAAACTGGCTACGAAAATGGTGATTTTACTGGCCACCTTTACCCTGATGCTTATGACTTTTTACAAGCCCAAAAACAAGCGGGCAAAAGTCTCTATGTGTACTCATCTGGCTCAGTAAAAGCCCAACATCTGATTTTTGAGTTTTCTGATTATGGTGATGTTAGACCTTTATTCTGTGGTTACTTCGATACTAAAGTAGGCGCAAAACAACAGCAAAGCTCTTATGAGAATATTATTGCTGAACTGCCTTTTGACGCTGAAGAGGTGCTATTTTTAAGCGATGTTGAAGCAGAGCTTGATGCTGCAAAAGCGGCAGGTCTGCGAACGCTTCACCTTATTCGAGATGGCCAAGAAGCAAGTGATATCCACCCATATATTAACGATTTCACAGCATTCAGCGCGGAGCTTTTAGTATGAGTCGATTAACTATTTTTAATGATACAAACGCAGATAACATACTGTTTCATAGTGAAGATTTAAGCGCTATTGCTAGAGAGCTTAATGCGGTTGGCGTTCGCTTTGAGCAATGGCAAGCAACGGCACAGATTGATCAAGACACCAGTCATGACGCTATTTTAACTGCCTATGCTAACGATATAGAACGCCTTAAGGCTGAAGGTGGCTATCAAACAGTGGATGTTATTTCGCTTGCAAAAGGGAACCCAAATGCCAGCGAATTACGCAGCAAGTTCTTATTTGAACATACTCATAGTGAAGATGAAGTGCGCTTTTTTGTGAAAGGCCAAGGTTTATTTTGCCTACACTTGGGCGATAAAGTGTATCAAGTTCTTTGCCAACAAGGCGACCTGATTTCAGTACCTGAGCTTACACCACATTGGTTTGATATGGGCAGTGATCCTGAATTCACAGCAATTCGCTTATTCAATAATACCGAAGGCTGGGTCGCGCAAAGTACTGAGTCTGATATTGCTAACAACTTTCCCCTTTTGGATTAATATGGAAAAGCTATTTTCGTACGGTACCTTGCAGTACCCACAAGTTCAGTTAGATACCTTCGGGCGTTTGCTCGAAGGTCAACCAGCCACGCTGACAGGGTATGTAGTTGGCGAAGTAGAGATCACCGACGAGGCCGTACTTAAAAGCAGTGGGCAACGTTTTCATCCTGCATTATTAAAAACAGGTAATGAAAGCGATTCTGTGAGCGGCACAATCTACTTAATTACAGAGCAAGAGCTTGCACAAGCAGATAAATACGAAGTGGACGACTATCAACGCATTGCAGAAAAATTCCTCTGCCATACTAATGCGTGGGTATATGTTGCAAAAAATAGTCTTTAATTTACAAAAATAAAACAAAAAAACCCAATTACAGTACAACTTCTGTTATTATCGACCCCATTAATAAGTACTAATTATTTGCTAAAGGACTAAAAATGGGGTCGGCACTTTCACCCTTACGCGATAATGTTATTTTTGTTGGCGAATGGCAACTTAATATAAAACAGCAAACTATCAGTGACGGTGTTCACACCCGCGAATTAGAACCTTTGCTCTTTAAATTGCTCTGCTTTTTTATTGAAAATAACGAGCGAATAATTACTCGCCAAGAACTGGTTGAAAATATTTGGCAACAAAGTTTTGTTGATGACAATGCTATAAACCGAGCTATCTCTGAACTAAGAAAAGTACTCAAATCAGAGAAACAGCCAGGTCAAACCATTAAAACCCATTATCGTAAAGGCTACAGCTTATTCATTGCAGTGCGACCTCTTGAGCAGGCACCTATTGCTGAACCAGTAGTAGTGGCAAATGAAGAAACAAAACCTCACCTAAGCACTAACACCATCAGCGAGAAAAACACTCACTCATCGCGCTGGCCATGGCCTTTTGTTGCCTTAGTATTAAGTTTATTGATTGCCGCTACTTGGTTGTATATACAACAACCCCAAGCCAATGTCGAAGCCCAAGAGCAAGCACCATTTTTAGATCTTCAAGCCGAAACCATTACTTGGCATAAAGGCACGCACTATCGGTTATTGCTAAGCCAGGACAAAACGAAACTGGCTTACATACTGCAAAATGATAAGAAACACCTTTATGTTGTCGACTTAACAACTAAACGAGAGTACCAGATTGCATCAGGGGAGCTATTTTTACAAGGTTGGTCTGAAGACGGTGAACGCTTATTTTATGGTTCATGTGAAGGGGATGATTACAACGATTGTATTACTTGGCAAGCGAGTAACCTGCTATCTAACGAAGCACTAATAAAGCCTCGAACAAATCAATCTGTACTAAACCGCACCCCAAGCCAATACATGGAAGTCGGCAATGTGGCAATTACAAGGCGTAATAATTACCGTGGTTTAACTCACCTATATGCTTTGTATGCACAAGATTTAAAAACAGGTGAAGAGATTCGCATTACCTCACCTAATATTACAGGCACGGGTGACTTTATATTAACGACGATTCAAAACCCTAGCCGCATTATTTTTGAACGCCATAATGTTGCCCAAGCAGAAATTTACATGGCTAATTTAGACGGCAGCTCACTAAAGCTATTAACAACTAACAATTACCGCTCTTGGGCTGCGACTTACGATGAGCAAAGCAACTCGCTTGTTTGGTATAACCGCGGTAAATTGACGATTGAATCATTTTCGTTTGATACCATGAGCCGTGGGCAACCTATTAAAGCCCCTGTAAAACGAGCCAATTACGCTTACCCTCTTAATAAACATAGCGTGCTAATTAGCACAGATATACACGACAGTGATGCAGCTTTATTTGACTTAAAATCAAAACAAATGAGCTATATTGCGACTGCAAATAAGCATGAGGATGACTTAGTTGCATTAACTAATAATGATGTGTATTTCGCTGACTTTGAATACTACAAACGCCAACACTGGCTTCGAAAAGATAACCAATATATCGATATAACCGATAAGCTTGGTGAAGATACTGCGATTATTGCTGCAAATAGTAGCAGTAGTAAGCTTGTTAGCTTTAATAAAACCAATCAGCAATTAACGCTACTAAATGCGAATGATTTTTCAGAAATTAAGCATTGGACACTACCAGGGAACACTAAACTGGCAGCTGTCAGAGGTAATAAGATTGCCGTTATTTATACCGAGCTTAGTAGCCTGCAAAACCAAATAATGATTTTGCATACTAACAGCGATGAAGTTGTCAAAAGTACCATCGACACCCCTTTGGCAATTGCTTGGTATGACGAAACTCAGCTAATAGTGCATTCTAAATATGAAAAATACCTGCTTTTAGATAGTGACAGCAATACTTACAGTGAACTAACAACGCCAGATAAGTTAACCGAGCTGAAGCCTTCAATTATCTCAATGACAAGCAACCAACACAGCTTGTATATTGCCACGGAAACTGAAGTGTATAGCATTAAATTAGCAAACCTGCAGGATGTCGAATTAGCTCTGCAAATGCAGCCTTTGCACTTTATTAGCCAGCTCAATGCAAGTAATGACAAGCTCGCAATTTCATTCTTAACAGCAAACAGTCAAAACAGCATTGAGCTTTACACAGAAAAAAGCGCTGAATAAATCCGCTATTTTAACTGCTTTAAAATACCTTGCTCGATATCTGCTTGGTTATAAACCCCGGTATCGAGCACCCAACCTGTTACTAAGTTAGCAGGTGTTACATCAAACGCTGGGTTATAAACCTGTGCATTAGTCGGTGCCCACATTGCTTCACCAAAACTACCACTAACACCGCGCACTTCATTTACACTGCGCTGCTCAATTTCAATGTCATTACCACATGTCGTTTGCGTATCAAGCGTAGTCAATGGCGCAACAACATAAAATGGAATGTTATGAAAATGCGCTAATACAGCAAGATTATAAGTGCCCACTTTGTTAGCAAAATCACCGTTTGCAGCAATGCGATCAGCGCCTACAAAAATCTTATCAACCTTACCTGCCGCCATTAAGCTAGCTGCCATGTTATCGCAAATCAAAGTATAAGGAATTTGCCAACGCTCAAGTTCAAAGGCAGTTAAACGGCCACCTTGCAGTAATGGTCTAGTCTCATCAACCCAAACATGAATATCACCATAGCGTTGCTGCGCTTTATAAATCACTCCTAATGCAGTACCCACACCTGCTGTTGCTAATGCACCAGTATTGCAATGAGTTAAAATATTGTCGCCTTTGGCAACCAAAGCCGCACCACGTTCAGCCATACTATCGCAAAGTGCAATATCTTCTTTAAACAACTGCTCAGCGGTAGAGACAACAGCAGCAACAAAGTCGCTCTCAGTCAACGCTTCGCGTAACTTGGCCATACAGTGCATTAGATTAACAGCTGTTGGACGGGTTGCTTCTAGCTCATCTATGGCGATAGCGAGTGAGGCTTGGCTCATGCCCTGCTCTGCTAAATGTGCAACGAGTAAACTAGCGCCTAAACCTATTAACGGTGCACCACGAATTTTCAGTGTCAAAATTAAATCTTTCATCGTTTCAACATCATTGCACACATGCCAATGCTGTTGATGTGGCAACAAATACTGGTCAAGTACAGTTAGCGTACCTTGCTGATATTTAATACTACTCGCGATGAGATCTTGCATACTGAATCCGAATAAATAATGAAAAACTAATTTTATTGAATGGTTATTTTACATCAGTTTTGACAACTAACAAGCTAGATGTATGGACATCTAAATGGTTACAAGTATAGAATGCTTAAAGTTTATTGTTTTATGAGATAGAGCCATGGCTGATTACACCGCCTTCACTTCAGAGCATGCTGTTGATTACATTAAAGAACTTGTTAAAAGTGAACTGATTTCAGTTTTCCCTGCTGATGCAATACTGACTGCATACGAGTTTGGAGACGGAAACTTAAATCTGGTTTTTCGTGTAACGGATCAACACAATAATAGTGTTATTTTAAAACAAGCCCTTCCCTATGCTCGTTGCGTAGGCGAATCATGGCCATTATCACTTGATCGCGCACGCATAGAAGCTGATGTGCTCATTAATCACGGTGCCTTATGCCCAGAACATACTGTCGCTATTTTGCACCATAATGCAGAACTTGCCTTAACAGTGCTGGAAGATTTAGGGCATTTGCAGATTTTACGAGGCGCGCAAATCAACGCAGAGCAATTTCCGCTACTGGCAAGTCATGTCGCACTGTATTTGAGTCGCACTGGTTTTTATAACTCAGACTTCTATTTATCTGCTGAAGATAAAAAAGCCAAAGTGAGTCAGTTTATCAACCCTGATTTATGTAAGATCACTGAAGATTTATTCTTTACTGACCCTTACATTGAGCATGAGCGCAATAATTTCCCTGCTGAGCTTAATGAGCACGTCGAAAGCATTCGCAATAATGACGCTTTAAAACTAGCCGCAGCCAAATTAAAAGCTAAGTTCTTATCTTGTCCGCAAACTTTATTACACGGTGATATGCATAGCGGCAGTATTTTTGTCGATACAAACACCACCAAAATGATCGACCCAGAGTTCGGATTTTTTGGCCCTGTTGGTTTCGATATCGGCTCTTTTATGGGCAATTTATTGCTTAATTACTGCGCGCAAAATGGCCGTATTACAAATCAGGCAGCACGCCGTCAATATCAAACCCACCTTCTAACTTGCTTGCAGGATTGTTACAGCCAATTTGAACAACATTGGCTAACCCTAGCAAGTAACGAAGCAACAGATATTAGCTTTGCAAACCGCGCCTTTATCGAAGATTACTTACAACATGTATTGCGTGATGCAATTGGTTACTGTGGCGCTGAACTTATTCGCCGCACCATAGGTTTAGCCCATGTTGCTGATATCGATGGCATTGACGATGTAGGCGCTCGCCTTGCTGTGCAACAACAAACGCTGGTACTCGGTGAGCAATTAATGCTTAACGCGACAAGCTGCAATAATAAAGATGAGTTTTTCTCTTTACTGGTTAGCTTGCTAAACTAAAAATAAAGGCGCTAAACGCGCCTTTCTAAATACTTTACTGATAATGCTCGTACATTTTATCGAGCGGCTCAGACAAGCCATTTTCTTGCACTACGCGCACATGATGACGAGCCAATTCTCTGGCACTGGATACACCACATGAATGGGCAATCAAACCTGCCCCATAATGAATATATTTATTATAGTTAGCAACACGCTGAGCCTTGTCTGTGACATCTAAACCTCGTTGTAAGCGCTCATTGTGGGTTGTAATACCTGTAGGGCAAGTATCTTTATTACATTGTAGAGCTTGAATACAGCCAAGCGAGAACATGTGACCACGAGCCGAAACAATAAAGTCAGCACCCAGCGCTAATGCCCAAGCAACTTTTGATGGCACAATTAACTTACCCGATGCGATAACCTTTACACGCTCTCTTAGACCATGTTTTTTCAAAAGATCTACAACAAGAGGTAAGCTTTCACGCAGCGGTAAACCGACAGAGTCCATTAACGGCTGAGGCGCTGCGCCCGTTCCACCGTCGGCACTATCAATCGTGATAAAATCAGGCGCTGATTCAATGCCTCGATTATTAATTTCACTGAACAAGGTTTCAAGCCAAGTGTATTCACCAATCACTGCTTTAAAACCTGTTGGTTTACCTGTTGTTTCTCGAACTGTCGAAATCATATCGAGTAAGTGGGCCGGTTCTTTTATTTCTGGATGGCCATTAGGGCTAATCGAGTCATGCCCTTCAGGGATCCCCCGAATTTTGGCGATTTCAGCGGTTACTTTCCGCCCAGGCAACATACCGCCTTTACCCGGTTTTGCGCCTTGGCTCATTTTAATTTCGAACATCTTAACTTGTTCATGCTCGGCAATTGCTTTTAGTTTTTCTAAACTTAGCTTACCTTGCTCATCACGCACACCATATTTTGCCGTACCAATCTGAAATACAATATCAGCTCCCCCTTCGAGATGATAAGGACTCAGTCCACCTTCCCCCGTATTCATCCAACAACCAGCTAATTTTGCACCTCGTGATAAAGCACGCACAGCGGGTTTTGATAAAGCGCCAAAACTCATGCCCGAAATATTGAATAATGCATTGGTAGAATAGGGCTTCTCACAGTATGGACCTAAGGTGACATAACTTGGCTCTAACGCCTCTTCATCCAGTTTTGGGAAGGCGCAGTTCATAAACATCACAGTCCCTGTGGCTTCTAGGCTTTGTGTTGAACCAAACGCAGTAGTGCGGTCAACATTTTTTGCTGCGCGATAAACCCAGCTTCGCTCTGCGCGGTTAAATGGTAACTCTTCCCTATCCATAGCAAAGAAGTACTGACGAAAGAATTCACCTTGGCGTTCAAAGAAATAGCGAAAACGTCCTATCACCGGGTAATTACGGCGAATCGCCTGCTTAGATTGCGTCACATCACTAATGTAAAAGCACACAATCACCAGTAATCCGATCCCTAGTGCAAAAATAAATAAACTGGCAAATACATCGATACTAAAAATTATAAAATCACTCATCCAAGGCCCCTTTGTGAAATGACATCTTTCAAAGCATATAAGGTGTTTATATTACGTGCAATAAACAAAAAAGGCGTGATGTAAATCACGCCTTTTCGTCTTTTATACTGCTATGCTGCTCGTTTGGCTAATTCAGCTTTAATGTAAAGTTGAATTTGCTCTTCAAGCACCGACATTGGCACTGAGCCATGTCGTAATATTTGATGGTGAAATTCACGAATATCGAAATCTTGACCAAGTGCTTGCTCAGCTTCGTGGCGTAAACGTTTAATGGTTAGCTCACCAATTTTGTATGACAACGCTTGTGCAGGCCATGAAATATAACGGTCAGTTTCGGTCTTCACGTTATGCAATGAAAGCGCGGTGTTTTCGCTCATAAACTGCATTGCGCGTTCGCGGCTCCAGCCATACATATGCATACCTGTATCAACCACTAAACGTGCTGCACGCCACATTTCATAAGTCAAACGACCAAAATCACTGTATGGGTCTTGATAAAAGCCCGCTTCGATACCTAAAAACTCCGAATATAGGCCCCAACCTTCACCAAATGCCGACAAATATGCATTACGGCGATAACTTGGCAATGACTCAAGCTCAGCATTAAGTGAAATTTGTAAATGATGCCCTGGTACAGCTTCATGCAAAGTTAATGCTTCAAGTACATACAACGGGCGCTTATCTAACGCATAGGTATTAACCCAGTAGTAACCCGCTTGGTCATCACGACGAGACCCTGAGTAACGCCCCGTTGTATATTTTGGAGCTATGCTCGCTGGCACCGGTGCAACACCATACGGCATTCTCGGCAAGGTGTGGAACAACTTAGGTAACTGCGCATCCATTTTCTTGGCAATGTAAGACGCTTCTTTTAGTAGCTCTTCAGGTGTTTTTGCGTAAAATTGCGGATCAGTACGTAAAAAGTGCACAAAATCGGCAAACGAGCCTTCAAAGCCTACTTGCTCAATAATTTTTTCCATTTCTGCACGAATACGCGCGACTTCTTGTAAACCCAACTCATGAATTTCTTTTGGCGTCATATCTGTGGTGGTGTAGTACCTTGCGCGATTTTCGTAAAACGCTTTACCGTTTGGCGTACTTGAAATACCAATTTCTGTACGTGCACCCGGTTGATACTCATTGTTAAAGAAGGTTAAGTAACCTTGATAAGCTGGAATAACTTGTTCTTTGATAATGGTTTGCGCTTGCTTTTGTAGAGCTGCAAATTCGCTATCGCTCAGGCCCGCAGTGTTATTTAAAAATGGTTTGTAGAATTCAGACTTAGTAGCATCATCAACAATATAAGCCGTGATTGAGTCTTGATAGCCTTCTAACACAGCCTTAGGTTGGGTTAGCCCCACCTCAAGCCCTTTGCGCATCCAACCGATATTTTGTGTGAAATAGCGGGGAATTTGCTGCAATTTTGCAAGATATAGCTGGTAATCTTTTGCTTTTGTGTAATCTGAGCTGGAAATCATAAATGATAAGCTAGAGTGAAAACCGTACTCAGAAGTCAGCGGCATATAGTGCGCATTAAACACATATTCATCGACACTATTTTGCACTTGGCCACGCAAAATAGTCAGGTTAATGCGATTTTCTTCCGATAACTTATCACGGTCGATAGCGTCTAGCTCGGCAAGTAATTGAGTATTCTTTTTGTACTTTTTCTCTAAAAATTCAGCCGACAAGTTTTCCAGTAAATAACCGTCAACGCCATTTTCCTTTCCATAAGGGCTAATACTTTGACGATAGTTAACAATTTCTTCTGCGACTTGATTAAACTGCTGATCAGCGTCAATTTTGGTAACCTGACAGGCACTTAAAGTGCAAGCTAACGCAACAGCAATTAGCGATCGATTTACAGTTTGCGATAATGAGTGTTTCATAACTTTCTTATTCGTTTTGATCTGTGCAGCTAAATTAGCTCAGCTCAGATTAAAACCCAAGCAAATGCGACCAAGCTCAGATTAATTACGCTCAAATAAACGCCCAACAAACGCAACGAATGAACAAGCTTTAAACAATTTATGCTTATACATGGCAAAGTTGTAGAGAAAATCAGCTAATAGACCCAAACAAAACAAATTTAAGTTCCAAATTTGGCAATTTTGCTTTTAAATAGACTGATTACAGATTACTGTAGACTCAGTATTTATGCTTGGAAGCAAATGCACTTTAGGGACAAGATGATTAATTAGTTGATATGCGTATTTAGTGGTATTGAAAAATGATGTTCCATGATTCCATGGCTATTGCTCAAGAAAAAATGACGAAGGTATGTATCTTTTTAGAACATCATTCATTACCGCCGTCACCACTTAACTACCACGTCGTTTATACCTATGTCAGCCAAGCTAACCAAAAACTCAATACCGCAATAGACCGTGCTATTGCTCAAAAGAAAACGATCGACAGCGTTTACGTAGAACAACTGTATTTCGATTTTATGGAACAAGGCTATAAAATGAATACAGCAATTGTTCGTAATGTCGACTCCGTTATAAACTCATTATCTCGTAATGCGAATACGAATGAGCAAAACATGATCCGCTTTGCGGATCAAGTTACTGATTGCGTGCATGCCATAGATGAAAACAACCTAGAGCAAACTCGCCACGCACTGAAAATGCTTAGCAAGCAGTCTGAAGTATTACTAAATCAGCACCGACAATTTAAACAAGAAATTGCAAAAGCTAAATCACTCCAAGAAAAAACCCAAAAACAGCTCACTCAACTTCGTAAACAACACATCACTGATCCACAAACCGGGTTATATAAACGCCATTACTTAAATCAGCAAACGCAATTATGGATTGGGCAAAACAAGGCGGTGTGTGCCATATCAATTCAAATTGAAAACCTTGATCACTTTATAAGCAACTATGGTGATGTGATTGGTGAAGTGATTTTGAGTAAAGTTGCCAAACAAGTTCAAAAGTATGTATTAGAGAGCGGTTTACCGGGTCGTACTGGCAAAGACGAATTTACTATCCTTCTTGCTGACATTGAGCCTGAAACAGCAAATTTAATCGCTGAAAAAGTACGTAATGGTGTTGAAAAGCTGCGTTTTGTTAGTTCAAAAAATGGCACCAAATTACCTGCTATCACGCTCGCTTTGGGTATAGCAAAGCACGAAGAAGGTAATGATTTTAATTACCTAGCACGAAAAGCCTCATTAGCAGCAGCAAAAGCAAAATCATTGGGTCAGAGTAGCTATATTGCAGGTCAATAACATCTAATCCTGTTCTAAGTCATTAAATACAACGCTAATCTGATGATTTAGTTATAATCAAATTGCACCCCATAGCTACAATCAAGTACACTAGTCTTTATTGCCACGATAGAGATTAATCATGAACGAGAATCAAGAAAAGACCACGCATTTTGGCTATAAAACCGTTGCTGAAAACGACAAAGCATCGATGGTTGCTGATGTATTTCACTCAGTCGCAGCAAAATATGACGTTATGAATGACTTAATGTCATTCGGTATTCATCGTTTATGGAAACGCCAAACTATTGCAAGTTCAGGTGTTCGTAAAGGCCACTACGTATTAGACCTTGCAGGCGGTACTGGCGATTTAACCGCTAAATTTAGTCAGTTAGTTGGCGAAACCGGTCAAGTTATCTTAGGCGATATTAACTCTTCAATGCTCAAAGTTGGTCGCGAAAAACTTCGCAACTTAGGTCGCGTAGGCAATATTGAATACGTGCAAATGAATGCAGAAGCATTGCCATTTCCAGATAATAGCTTTGATTTAATCACGATTGCATTTGGGCTACGTAATGTCACCGATAAAGATAAAGCATTACGTTCAATGTACCGCATCCTTAAGCCTGGCGGTCGCTTGCTAGTGCTTGAGTTTTCTAAGCCTGAGCATGAAGTGCTGAGCAAAGCGTATGACTTTTACTCATTCAATATCTTACCTAAAATGGGTGAACTGGTAGCGAATGACAGCGAGTCTTATCAGTATCTTGCTGAATCAATCCGTATGCACCCAGATCAAGAAACGTTAAAGGCTATGATGGAAGATGCCGGCTTTGAACAAACCACTTATCAAAATCTAACGGGTGGTATTGTTGCTTTACACCGTGGTTTTAAATATTAAACCTAAGCAGGTAATGTGATGTTAGCTAACGCTCTGTTGTCACTTGTAGAACGCATTATTAATCATGTGTTGCAATTAGATCCCGCTGTTAAAAACAAGCTTGCCAGCATTGCTGACAAGCAACTTTTAATTGAAATACGCGATTGGCAACAGTCCATTTTGTGCGTTTACAGCGACGAGCAAATTCACTTATACAGTACGCAAGAGCGCAGTTTTGATTGCATGATCAGCGCCGATATCAACACCTTGTTGGCCCTTAAAGATCCATCAATGCTTACCCAGCTAATTCGCCAAGATAAACTCGATTTACAAGGCGATTTAAATCTTGCGCAAGGCTTTAGCAATGCGTTTGCAGAGCTTAATATTGACTGGCCTGAACACTTTTCTCGTTATATTGGCGATGCCCCAGCGCAGCAACTATGGCTCTCTTTACAAGCCTTAAAACGCCGTGGGCTACAAACAAAAAGTAAGCTAGAAAATACCTTAACAGCGCTTTGCCAAGATGAGCTAGCGGTGACGATTCACCCACTAGAACTTGCTGAATTCAAACAGCAAAATCGCCAATTAAAAAGCCAAGTATCTCAATTAGAGATGCGAATTAACGCGCTGTTACAGTCACGCTAATGCGCTAAGGAACTTGTGTGTCGTCTGCTCGTCTTTATTACATCACAAAAACGCTACTGAGCTATGGCTTAGACGAATTAATTCCGCGAAAAAGAGTGCCTTGGTTTGCAAAACTCGCCCGTGGCAGCTTATTTTGGTTACGTAACCAGCATAAAGATAAACCTGCTGGTATGCGCCTTCGACTTGCTTTGCAAGAACTTGGCCCGGTGTGGATCAAGTTTGGGCAAATGCTATCGACACGCCGTGATTTACTCCCTCATGATGTCGCGTTAGAGCTTGCATTACTTCAAGATCAGGTTGAACCATTTGAAGGTGAGCTTGCTCAGCAACTTATCGAAAAAGCACTGGGTATCAATGATATCAGTGAGTTGTTTAGTGACTTTTCGCAAACACCTCTGGCATCAGCTTCGATTGCACAAGTTCACACAGCAACCTTAATTGATGAGCATGGCGCACCTCAAGATGTTGTCATTAAGGTCATTCGCCCAAATATTAAAGAGCAAATTGATGCCGACTTAATGCTAATGCAAAAAGTCGCACGCTTAGTTGCTAAATTATTAAAAGAAGCAAAACGTTTGCGCCCTATCGAGGTCGTAAACGAATACAAAAAAACCTTGCTGGATGAGCTCGACTTAATGCGCGAGGGGGCGAATGCGATTCAGCTACGCCGTAACTTTGAAGACTCAGAATCACTCTACATTCCTTTTGTTTACAGCGATTTTAGCCGTAATAACGTTTTAGTTATGGAGCGTATTTACGGTATTCCGGTGTCAGATACCGACGCACTGCTTGCACAAAATACCAATATGCAGCTGCTGGCTGAACGCGGTGTCGAAGTGTTTTTTACGCAAGTTTTCCGTGACAGTTTTTTCCATGCAGATATGCACCCAGGTAATATCTTCGTGTCTCGCGAAAACCCACACAACCCAAAATACATCGGCATTGATTGCGGTATTGTAGGCACCCTTAATCGCGAAGATAAGCGTTATTTAGCAGAAAACTTTATTGCCTTTTTCAATCGTGATTACCGCCAAGTAGCGCAACTGCACGTTGATTCTGGCTGGGTACCCGCCGATACCAGCATTGAAGAGTTTGAATTTGCGATTCGTACCGTATGTGAGCCAATTTTCAATAAACCACTGGCAGAAATTTCTTTTGGCCATGTGTTAGTCAACCTGTTTAATACGGCTCGTCGCTTTAATATGCAGGTTCAACCACAATTAGTGTTACTACAAAAGACGCTGTTGTATGTTGAAGGCCTTGGCAGACAACTGTATCCGCAGCTTGATTTATGGAAAACCGCTAAACCTTTTCTAGAAGATTGGGTCAAAGAACAAGTTGGTCCGCTTGCTGTAATGAAAAAAATGTATGCGAATTTGCCATTTTGGGCAGAAAAAATGCCCGAATTACCAGATTTAATTTATCAAAACTTAAAACGTCAACAACAACCTGTACAATTGCCAGCACTGCAATCAGCCAAGCCTTTGTTACTAAGTATCTTTGCTGGTAGCTGTTTGATTGTTTCAGGCTTATGTTATTTACAGCATGACCTAGTCGCCAGTGCAATTACGGCAGGCCTTGCTGTAGCAGGCTTTATTGCAGCATGGCGTAGCGCATAAACTAAGTGCTATTTATGTTTTGGTGAGTATAATCGAAACAAGTCTATTCAATAAATTTGATAAAAACGGAGTAACCCATGGGTTTTGGTGGTATCAGTATTTGGCAATTAATCATTATTTTGGCAATCATCGTGTTGTTATTTGGCACAAAAAAACTTCGTGGCATCGGCGGTGATTTAGGTAGCGCAGTAAAAGGCTTTAAAAAAGCGGTGTCTGATGATGACCAAGCTAACGCTAAAAGCGAGAAAATAGAACAAGCTTCTAACACGCAAAGCAAAGAAACCGTAGAGAAAAGCAAAGACGACCATAAGGCTTAATCAACATGGGGATGTGGGAACTTGTTGTCGTACTGATCGTGGGTCTAATTGTATTAGGCCCTGAGCGTTTGCCTGTGGCAATTCGTACAGTAAGCCGCTGGATAAAAACGTTAAAGTCAGTCGCCAACTCAGTGAAAGCTGAAGTGAACGAAGAACTCCGTATCCATGAGCTTCACGAAAATTTAAAAAAAGCAGAGCAACAAAACTTGCAAGAACTGTCACCAGAGCTGCAAGACTCTGTAAACGAACTTCAAAAGGCTGCTCAGTCAGTCACCCACAGTTACAAAAAAGACACGCCTGAAAAAGCAGAAACTAATAATAATGACGAAAAAAAGTGAATTTAAACTCTGTTTTTGTGGTCAATAACAACGATGATGAATAGTAAACTATGACCGAGCAAGCTCACACAGGCTTTGTTGGCCACTTAATTGAGTTACGAAATCGACTCATGAAAGCTTTGTTAAGCATTTTGATTATATTTATTAGCTTGGTGTACTTTGCCAACGATATTTATGATTTTATTGCAGCACCACTTATTGCAAATTTGCCTAGCACTGCCACCATGATCGCAACGGATGTTACATCTCCCTTTATTGCACCGTTTAAACTTACTTTATTTGTGGCGTTATTTGCTGCTATTCCTATGATACTGCATCAAGTTTGGAGTTTTATAGCACCAGGCTTGTATCAACATGAAAAGCGTATGCTCATGCCTATTTTGGCCTCTAGCATCTTGCTATTTTATAGTGGTATCGCATTTTGCTACTTTGTGGTGTTGCCGATTATTTTAGGGTTTTTCACGAGTACTGGCCCTGATATGATTACATTAGCGCCTGATATTAGTAGCTATTTAAGTTTTGCTTTAAAACTGTTTTTTGCTTTTGGTATTGCGTTTGAAATACCTGTTGCCATCATGCTGTTATGCTGGAGTGGCGCAACAACAACGAAAAGTTTAAAAGAAAAACGGCCTTATATCGTGGTAGGTGTATTTGTGATTGCTATGTTCTTAACTCCACCCGATGTATTGTCACAAACATTACTAGCATTACCTATGCTGTTACTATTTGAATTAGGCTTAATTTTGGCTGCATTTTATACCGCCAAACCTCAACAGGAATCAGAGGAATAAAATGAAAAAACAACTCATCCCTTTCGTCGCTCTTCTAACAATTGCTGGTACTGCCCAAGCAAACGAGGTTAACTTACAGGCATTACAAGCCTGTACTTTTGTTGAAAACGACTTTAACCGTTTACTTTGTTACGACAATGTAATGGCAGGTAAGTCGCTATCTAAGCCGGTAAAAAAGCAACAAATTGAGCAGCCTAAAATGAGCTCTGCAGCTAGTGCAGCTACCACTGCGACTACTGAGGCCGCAGCAACAGTTGCAACTAAACAAAGCGAGCAAATTGTAAAAACAAAGAATGAAGACTTTGGTTTAGAGCATAAAGAAGTTGCAAAAGTAAACGATGATCAAATTAACGCCATCGTTAAAAGCGTAAAAACAGCGCCTTATGGCGAGCTAATCATCGAACTTGAAAATGGTCAACAATGGCGTCAAATCGGCTCTGATAAAATAAAACTGAAAGTTAATGAAACTGTAATTATTGAGCGTGGTGTCTTCAATTCATTCTTATTAAGGATTGAAGGTCAAAACCGCTCGATTCGCGTTAAACGAACAGATTAATGAACATTCAACTGGTTGATGCAGGTGTCAACCTTAGCAATCATCAGTTTGATGACCGTCACCAAGAAGTGTTACAACGTGCAAGCGATGCCGGTGTAACACAAATGCTATTGATTGGCTGCGATTTACAAAGCAGCCAAGCTTCTCTGAGTCTTGCTAAGCAATTTTCGCAGCTTAGCACAGCAGGAGTTCACCCCCACGATGCAAAAACCGCAGATGATCGGCTGGAAGAGCAGTTAATTTCCCTTAGTCAACATAATGAAGTTGTGGCTATAGGTGAGTGCGGCCTTGATTATAATCGTGATTTCTCTCCTCGAGATATTCAACGCAATGTATTTAGGCGACAACTTCAACTGGCTGAGCAGCTAGATATGCCGGTATACCTGCATGAGCGAGATGCCAGTGAAGATATGCTTGCAATCTTGAACGAACATAAGGTCCGAGGCGTACTACACTGCTTTACAGGTGATAAAACTGCATTACAGAATTACCTAGCGTTGGGGCTTTATATTGGTGTTACGGGTTGGGTCTGTGATGAACGAAGAGGCGAGCAATTACAGGCACTCATTCCTGCTATTCCTCTCGAACGATTACTGATAGAAACAGACTCCCCTTTCTTAATACCTCGAAATATCAGACCAAAGCCTAAGTCGCGCCGTAATGAGCCTCAGAACCTTCCTTATATATGTCAGCAAATTGCTGATTTAAAAGGCTGTGAATTTACTGATGTCGCAAAACACACTACACTAAACTTTCAGCAATTATTTACCACTAAGGGTTAAGATGAAGCGCCTATGGTCACTATGTGGCTTACTCTTCGTTGTTTTTTTTACTCCCTACTTGCTGGCTAACTCGATTACCGTTGGCCCACACTTTAAGTCTCTTCATTCGCTAAATGTTGAGTACACGCTTGATCCCATTACAAAGCAACAAGCATTAACGAATCATAACGTGTCTTGGCAAACTAACCATGGCAAAACGCTCAACCTAGGTATGAACTTAAGTCCTTTGTGGCTAAAGCTGCCAATTGAAAATACATCGTTACATGACTTGCCGCTGATTTTATCTATTGATAACCCGTTACTAGACGAAGTGAGTGTATTTCACCTGCAAGGTGATCATGTCAAATTCAGCACGCGAATTGGTGATGCACTTCCTTTAGAAAATCGACAAATTAAGAATGAATCACTCCTCGTGTCTTTGACGCTTCCTAAAGCAAGTCATTCAGTTGTTTATTTAAGAGTTAAAAATAACGGCGGCCTAAGAGTGCCTTTAAGTCTGTGGGAACCCTCTGAGTACCTAAAACATAAGAGTAAATTCAATTTACTTTATGGTTTACTGGTGGGTTTTATTCTCTCTTTAGCAATCACTAATTTAGTGCTTTATGGTTTTTCAAGGCGCAGCTATTTTGCCTATACTGGCTTTTTGCTGATGTTGTTATGGCTATCACTCGCCTACCTTTATGGCTTTGGCTATCGTTACCTGCAACCTAGTGGGGCATCATTTCAGCAATTAACAATTCCAAGCTTGTTTTTTATTTGCTGTGCACTGTTTGTCCCCTTACAACGTTACATTTTTAGAGCAGAAAAGACTCGCTTAAGCCGCGTGCAAAATTGGTTTGCATGGAGTGTTGTTGCCACCACTTTCGTGTTATGGCTTTTACCTGTTTATGTTGCAATTTCGCTATGCTTATTAAGCTTACCTATTCTGCTATTTGCCTTCACAGCGATAGCAATTAAGCAGTTTAATCGCGACTATAAACAGCCATGTATTGCCTTTATTATTGGGCTATTAGCATTTTGTTCTGCCATTATTTACAGTGCATTTGCTGTATTTAATCCATTCAATTTATATATCAATGAGCAATCTCTGATCTTCATTTTCTTTTTAATTTGCAGCTTGAGTTTGAGCTATGCTGTTATAAAGCTTTTTATAATGCAACGAGATGCAGAAGTAGCCGCACAACAGACAGCTTTGGCGCAAAGTAAAGCACAAGATATCCTGATGCAAGAACGCTTAGAGCTTCAAGAACAAGCGCGACAAAACCTAGAAGCCAATATTGAAGAACGTACTTTCGAGCTACAAGTCACTCTGCGCGAGCTTGAGGAGAAAAACCGCGAACTTGAACAGCTCAATATGGAAGATGCGCTGACCAAAACCAAAAACCGCCGTTACTTTGATAAGAAACTACTAATGGATGTTCGTCGCTCTCGCCGAGAACAAACGCCATTGGCCATTATTATGTTCGATATCGATCATTTTAAAGCAATTAATGATACTTATGGCCATTTAACCGGTGATCAAACAATTCAAGCAGCTGCCAATATCATCAAAGCACATTTAAAACGGCCACTTGATGAAGTTGCTCGTTATGGCGGTGAAGAATTTGTAGTACTTTTACCCAATACTCCACTCGATGGAGCCATAGAAATTGCTGAACAAATACGCAATTCGGCTGAGAATGCTGATATAATAGTGGCCGGAACAACGCTCAAATTTACTTTAAGCGCAGGTGTTTACAGTGCAATAGCTGATGACATCAATCAGCCAAGTTTATTTACTGACTATGCCGATAAAGCCTTATATCATGCCAAGCAAACAGGGCGTAATCGGGTAGTGAGTTATCCTCTACCAGACTAGGAGTACACAACGAATGGCCCAATCAGGACTCGACCTTTTCCCTTATACACGTATGCGCCGCATGCGTCGTGATGACTTCTCTCGTCGCCTAATGGCTGAAAACCAACTAACCGTTAATGACCTTATTTTTCCTGTATTTGTGTTAGAAGGTAAAAACCGCCGCGAAGCCATTGAGTCTATGCCAGGCATTGACCGTCTTTCTATTGATTTACTACTTGAAGAAGCAAAAGAACTCGTTGAATTAGGTGTGCCAGCAGTGGCGATTTTCCCAGTAACACCGAGCGATAAAAAATCGTTGCTGGCTGAAGAAGCCTATAACCCAGATGCATTAGCGCAGCGAACAGTACGTGCATTAAAAGAAGCATTTCCTGAACTTGGTGTGATCACTGATGTTGCGCTTGACCCTTTCACCGTGCATGGTCAGGATGGCATCATTGATGAAAATGGTTATGTGATTAATGATGTAACAACTGAAATTTTAGTTAAGCAAGCATTGTCACATGCTGAAGCAGGCGCTGATGTAGTTGCACCTTCAGACATGATGGATGGTCGCATCGGTGCAATTCGTGAAGCATTAGAAGCCGAAGGCCATATCCATACTCGCATTATGGCTTACTCTGCTAAATACGCTTCAAGCTATTATGGACCATTCCGTGATGCGGTAGGCTCAGCAGGTAATTTAAAAGGTGCCGACAAAAAAACCTATCAAATGGATCCAGCAAATTCAGATGAAGCCTTGCGTGAAGTAGCGTTAGATCTACAAGAGGGTGCAGATATGGTTATGGTTAAACCTGGCATGCCATATTTAGATGTTGTACGTCGTGTGAAAGACGAGTTTGGCGTACCAACATTTGCTTATCAAGTGAGCGGTGAATATGCCATGCATAAAGCGGCTATTGATAACGGCTGGCTTGCAGAAGAAGCAATAATCATGGAGTCGTTATTAGCATTTAAACGTGCTGGCGCCGATGGCATTCTTACTTACTTTGCTAAACAAGCAGCCCAATGGTTGAAAAACAACCAACGCTAAGTTAGATATATAAAACGGTACAACTATTACCGTTTTATTAACAATTTGTATTTAATTTGTCATAGATTTTCCTTAAAGTATGTGTCCCATTTTGGGACTATTAACTTACATACACGGGAAAAATAATGATAAAGACTAAATTGACGCCGCTCGCGCTTGTAATTGCAAGCCTGAGCGCGCCGGCTTCAGCTAACCTAATCATCTCTGAATACGTTGAAGGAAGTTCTAACAATAAAGCGGTAGAACTATACAACACCTCAGGTGCAGAACTATCGCTTGATGGTTACACCATTTCTTTATACTCAAATGGTAATGGCGATCTTAGTGCTCCTAATAACACCTTAGATTTAACTGGTACACTTGCCGCAAATGCGACTTACGTTATTGTAAACCCAAGCTCTGCAGATGAATTAAAAGCAAAAGGCAATACCGAATCAACAATCACTTATTTCAACGGTGATGATGCATTAGTTCTTACTAAAGACGGCGCAATTGTTGATAGCTTTGGCCAACTAGGTGTTGATCCAGGTTCAGCATGGAATGAAGGCGGCGTTTCTACACAAAATAAAACTCTACGCCGTAAAGCAAGCGTGACCACGGGTCGTACTGATGCAACATCAGCATTCAATCCAAGCGATGAGTGGCAACAATTCGACCAAGACGATTTCAGCAATATTGGTTTATACGGTAATAGCACAGAGCCAACACCTGAACCCGATCCAGTAACACCACTTGAGTGTGGCGCAACAAAAACGCTAATTAGCGCAATTCAAGGTGAAGGGGGTGATAGCCCACTAATTAACACTGAGGTCGAAGTTGAAGGTGTTGTTACAGCTGACTTCCAAGGTGATGAGCAACTAAAAGGTTTCTTCATTAGCTCACTGGCTGCTGATGTTGATACAAACCCACTTACTTCTGAAGGTGTATTCGTTTATTTCGCAGATACCGACGTTGCTGTTGGTGACCACGTACGTGTTAAAGGTAGCGTGGCTGAATACTTCAGCGCAACACAGCTAGGCGATGTTAGCCAAGTAGAGATCTGTGCGACAGGTTTATCTACCGATGCAACCGCTATCACTCTGCCAGTTGCCGACGTTGCAGACCTTGAAGCTTACGAAGGTATGTTAGTTACCATAGCGCAACCTCTCGTGGTTAATAACAACTACGGTCTTGGTCGCTATGGTGAAGTTGACTTAGGTACTGAACGTTTATACCAAGGTACTCAAGTTGCGCTGCCAGGCGATGCAGCCAATGCTGTTGAAGCTGAAAACCTGAAAAAACAAATCTTACTTGATGATGGTTCAACAAAACAAAATCTTGACCCAATTGCCTATCCTGGCACTGGTCTTGATGCCTATAACACATTACGTTTAGGTGACACTGTTAATACTATTACCGGTGTGATGGGCTACAGCTTCGACCGTTACCGTATTCACCCGACAGTACAACCTGAGTTTATTGCATCAAACCCGCGTACAGATGCACCAGAGCTTGCAGAAGGTGCTGATTTACGAGTAGCTAGCTTTAACGTATTAAACTACTTTAATGGCGACGGTCAAGGCGGTGGCTTCCCAACAAGCCGCGGAGCAGACAGCGAAGAAGAGTTTATTCGTCAGCAAGCGAAAATCGTTAGCGCAATCACTGCTATTCAGGCGGATGTAATCGGTTTAATGGAAATAGAAAACGATGGTTTCGGTGAAAACAGTGCTATCGCCACCCTCGTTGCAGCACTCAATGATGAAGATACAGAAAATAGTTACGCTTTTGTGGACTTTGAAGTTGATCAAATTGGTACTGATGCAATCACAACAGCACTGATTTATCGCTCGAATAAAGTAACTGAAGTTGGTAAGGCTGCTCATACCACAGTAGCACCTTTCGATTACAGCAATCGCCCGCCAATTGCACAAAGCTTCCAATCGCTTGAAAGCGAAGAAATCTTCACGGTTGCAGTTGCACACTTAAAATCTAAAGGTGGCTGTGGCAGCGCTGAGGGCAACAATGCTGACTTAGGTGATGGCCAAGCATGTTGGAATGAAATCCGTGTTGCAGGTGCTAATGCGTATGCCGATTGGTTAGCGACTTACCCAACTGACATTGAAGATGAAGACATCATCTTAGTAGGTGATATGAACGCTTATGCAATGGAAGATCCAATCCGTGCATTTGCAGATAAAGGCCTTAAGAGTGCAGTTGCTGAATTAGACGGCGACACCTTAGGTTACTCTTATAGCTTCTCTGGCAGAATTGGTAGCCTTGACCACGCACTAGTATCTGAGTCATTACTTGGCAAAGTCGTTGCGGCGACAGATTGGCACATTAATGCGGACGAACCAATCAGCCTAGACTATAACCTTGAATTTAAGTCTTCAACACAGCAAGCTGGTCTTTATGCTGATAACGCATACCGTGCATCAGACCATGATCCTGTGATTGTTGATATTAAATCTGCAGAGCCTATTCCTGCAGAGCAGGCGCCTGTAATCGAGGCAAACCAAACGTTTAATATTGTTGAAAATAGCGAGGTAGGTACTGTTATTGGACAACTTGTATTCTCTGATGGTGATGCTGATTACACACCTGTTGTAAGCTTTAATATTACTGGTGAGCATGCTGATGCAATCGCAATCAGCGCAACAGGTGAAATCACCGTAGCTAAAGTACTTGATTACGAACAACAAGATACATTAACACTCATGGTTCGTGCTGAAGATAGCGCGGGTAACTTGTCACAAGAGCAGCAACTTAACATCAATATCACTAACGATGAAGCAGATGATACTCCTGAGGAAGTTGAAGAACAGCCGAAAGATAATGATTCAGGTTCATTTGCTTGGTTAAGCTTACTTTCTTTACCATTTGTATTACGCCGTCGTATGAAAAAATAGACTGCAAAATCAATAACTAAAAAGGCCGCTTTTGCGGCCTTTTTAATTTTTTAATGGAGTAACAGGATGCTTAAATTGCTTCTTTACGTTGCTCATCTGGTTGGTAGAGAGCTGTTATTGCGCTCTGTTGCTGCTCATCGATTTGCCAATTAAAAAAGCTATATGTTTTACCATTCTCAAGAAAAACCTTAAATATTGTCATAAAGGTCGTTGATTTAAACTCTACACCCTTGATGTCTTCAGCATTGATATAACGCTTGCCTATGCCCAGTGAATAGCATATTCCCGCATTGTAACAATACAAAAAACGCATCCCTAACAAGCTCAATACCGGAAAAAAAAGCAACACAGGTAATATAAAAATTAATAACGAAGCATCAAAAAAACTGCTTATCAATGCAATAAGTATAGCCAGTGCGATCGTGCTTCCTTGTAAAATCCAATTCGGACCTAACTTAATCGTTTTCATGAGTATAAATCTTTAATTGATAGTTAAAAGGTGAAATTAATACAAAATAACTAAAAAACAGGTTGGTTTTGCAATTCTACACAGGTCAAAATAGGTACACAAGCGAATAAAAACGACTTAGCCTGCGTCTTTCTACTTTTAGAGTGCAACTCCCTAAAAGTACTGTCTTTTATCTCAACATTAATTTTGTATGAAAATAATATTAAAAAACACCAACCCACACTTTAGAATCAACGAAAAACAAAAATAATAACTAAAGGATGAATTGTGGTGGATACAATAATCAAGAAGGACTGAATAAAAGGTTAATACCAATACACTTAATTAAGTGATCGATTTTGAGGAAATAAAAAACCCGCAACAAGTGCGGGTTTTTTTTAAAGAAGTTAAAAGGCTAATTACTTAGCAGCTTTTTTCTCTTTTTCTGCAGCGATTACAGTTTCAGCTACGTTCTGTGGACATGGTGCGTAGTGTGAGAACTCCATAGAGAACTGACCACGACCAGACGTGATAGTACGTAAGTGACCGATGTAACCGAACATTTCTGAAAGTGGTACTTCACCCTTGATGCGAACGCCCATTGCGCCTGCTTCTTGGTCTTTGATCATACCACGACGACGGTTAAGGTCACCGATTACGTCACCCACGTTGTCTTCTGGAGTGAACACGTCAACTTTCATGATTGGCTCAAGAAGTTGTGCGCCCGCTTTAGGGATAGACTGACGGAAAGCGCCTTTAGCAGCGATTTCGAACGCGATTGCTGATGAGTCAACTGCGTGGAAAGCACCGTCGAAAAGTTCAACTTCAACGTCTAACACTGGGAAGCCAGCTAGAACACCTTCTTGCATCATTGATGCGAAGCCTTTCTCAACTGCAGGCCAGAATTCCTTAGGAACGTTACCACCAACAACTGAAGACGTGAATGTGAAACCTGAGTTAGGCTCACCTGGCTTGATGCGGTAATCGATCTTACCGAATTGACCAGAACCACCAGATTGTTTCTTGTGCGTGTAGCTATCTTCGATTTCTTTCGTGATAGTTTCACGGTAAGCAACCTGAGGTTGACCAACGATTAGGTCTACGCCGTAAGTACGCTTAAGGATATCTACTTTGATATCTAAGTGAAGCTCACCCATACCTTTAAGGATGGTTTCGCCTGAATCTTCGTCAGTTTCAACTTGGAATGAAGGATCTTCTGCAACCATCTTACCGATCGCGATACCCATCTTCTCGTTACCGCCTTTGTCTTTAGGAGCAACAGCGATTGAGATAACTGGATCAGGGAAGATCATCGCTTCAAGAGTACATTCGTGCTTAGGATCACATAGAGTGTGACCAGTTTGAACGTTCTTCATACCAACAACAGCGATGATGTCACCCGCTTGTGCTTCAGTAAGCTCAGTACGCTCGTCAGCTTGCATCTCAACCATACGGCCGATACGCTCTGTTTTACCAGTTGCAGAGTTAAGTACTGTATCACCTTTTTTCATACGACCAGCGTAGATACGGATGAACGTAAGTGCACCGAAACGGTCGTCCATGATCTTGAACGCTAACGCTTTAAGTGGCGCATCTGCATCAACAGTTGCAACTTCACCAGTAGGCTCACCTGTTTCAGGATCAGTTAGAGGCTGTGGATCAACTTCTGTAGGCGCAGGTAGGTAATCTACAACCGCGTCTAGTACTAATTGCATACCTTTGTTTTTGAATGCAGAACCACAGAAAGTTGGGAAGAAAGCAAGGTCACGAGTACCTTTACGGATACACGCTTTGATTTGCTCTAGTGAAGGCATTTCACCTTCCATGTACGCTTCCATTAGGTCGTCGTCTTGCTCAACAGCAGACTCAACTAACATCTCATGGTACTCTTCAACTTTGTCTACCATGTCAGCTGGAACGTCTTGTACTTCGTAGTTTTCAGGAAGACCTGTCTCGTCCCAAACGTATGCTTTTTTCTCAAGTACGTCTACAACACCACAGAATTGGTCTTCGATACCAATTGGTAAAGTCATAACTAGTGGGTTAGCACCAAGTACTTTTTCAACTTGACCAACTACACGGTAGAAGTCAGCACCCATACGGTCTAGTTTGTTTACGAAGATTACACGTGCAACTTCTGATTCGTTCGCATAACGCCAGTTAGTTTCTGACTGTGGCTCAACACCACCAGAACCACAGAATACACCGATACCACCGTCTAATACTTTAAGTGAACGGTATACTTCTACTGTGAAGTCAACGTGTCCCGGAGTATCGATAACGTTTAAGCGGTGGCCTTTCCACTCACAAGTTACAGCTGCTGATTGGATTGTAATACCGCGCTCAGCTTCTTGTTCCATGAAGTCAGTCGTAGACTCACCGTCGTGTACCTCACCAGTCTTATGAATTTTACCCGTAAGCTTAAGGATACGCTCAGTGGTGGTAGTTTTACCCGCGTCAACGTGGGCGAAAATACCAATATTTCTGTACTTCGATAAATCTGCCATTATTTTACTCTTAATAAAGTCGAAAAATTATTCGGCGGGAGTATAGCATTACTTAAAGCGAACATCACCATCGAAGTCGCTTAAAATGCAATCAATTTTATAAAATTTTTCTATGCTCAGGATAAGCGGCACTTTTTATCGTGCCGATTAATGAATTTATATGACTAAAATCGTTAATTGAACGGTAATTTACCCGATAAATGATGCAATTAGCTGTTTGTCATTTTGTAACAGCGCTCGGGTCGGCCAATACTTCCGTAGCTTTGATCAGCACTGACTTGCTCAGCCTCAAGCAGATATTCCAGATAACGGCGGGCTGTTGAGCGACTAACCCCCACTAAATCACCCATTTGCTGAGCAGTAAAAGCCGTGCCAATATTCGCTTTAAAAGCCTTTAAGATCTTTTGCAAAGTGAGCTGATCCACCCCTTTTGGTAACCTAACTGGCGCTTTTAATTGTTCTTGCGATCCAAATAAAGTATCAACCATTGACTGGGTAACTTCATCAGCACCCAACAAACATTGTTGTCTCGCTTCAAATCTTGCCAGCGCTTGATCTAAGCGATTTAGCATTAATGGTTTAACCAAGAAATCACAGGCACCAAGCTGCATAGCCTTTTCAAGAGTTTCTACTTCTTTTGCTGCAGTTAACAGCATTACTTCGCTTTTCATTTCTTCGCGGCGTAGTTCATTGAGTAAATCAAGACCATTGCCATCAGGTAAATGAATATCTAGCAAAATTAAATCAGCATTAATTGCCGATAACAGTGCTTTCGCTGTGGCAAGATTGCCTGCAATACCCACAACCTGATATTGCCCCTGACGCAGTGTTTGCCGTGCCCCTTGTTGGCCAGCAACGCCATGAGGAAGTAATAAGTATTGCGCCAATAACTGGGCAACTTCTACTTCGTCTTCAACAATGACAACCGAGTAAGTCATGTTCTTTACCTTTTATTTATAGGCTGATCGTTTTTATTATTTTGGAATGTAGACACTTAAACGTGCACCCATGAGATCAGACTCACCTATTTCTAAACTACCACGACACGAATCTAAGTTGGTTTTAACCAAATAAAGGCCAATACCATGTTCAGCCCCTGACTTAGAGCTGTATTGTGGTGTAAATACCACATCCTTGTCATCGCCTAAACCAAAGCCACTGTCTTCAACATCAAACAATAATGTTTTACTGGTTTCGTCAACCGTAACACGAACCTTAG